>JAGOVW010000049.1 GCA_018060545.1 Minisyncoccota bacterium | reverse complement strand
CGTATTCACCGAGCACTCGCCGCACTTCCGCACGAGCATGTGGTCGTGCTTCACGGTAACCTCACGGCACGGACCTTAAAAAATGAACTGCATCGCGCACAAGAGCCTGTCACCAAAGTAATTATCGCGAGCCAATCGCATGCAGCCGTACCGCGCACCGATTTTGGGCTGTGCTATATCGAATCATCAACATCGCCATACTACTCGAGAGACGTGCGCCCCCTTGCCGACATGCGCGATGTATTTGATGCGTATGCCGTGGCCCTTGGCATCCCGGCGATGCATGCGGATACGGTGCTCGACATGGGGAAACAGCGCGCCATTGCGGAAGGAGCGATGGAAAGTGCGCTGGTGCGTACACGGCTCACTCCTACCACGCCACTAAGTATCGTAGATAGGCGCGCAGAAAAGGTACGCACGCAGCTCTCCCCCATATCAACGCCAACCTTGGTCCACATACAAGACGCACTCAAAGCGCACGAATCGCTGTTTGTACTATCCGGTCGCCGCGGCCTATCTGCCGGTATTATTTGCGGCGATTGCCGGACTGCGCTCAACTGTGCGCAATGCGATGCGCCACTGATTCTGATTGGCCCAAATGCAACACTCAAAGCACCGCACTTTTTTTGTCGCCGCTGTGGCACACGCCGCAGCGCTGAAGAGCGCTGCGGCGTGTGTGCCTCGTGGCGTTTGGAAGCCATTGGCTCGGGGAGTGATCACGTGGCCCATGCACTAAAACAGCATTTCCCAAAGGCGCCCATTACCCGGATTGATCCTGATACGGCAAAAACAGAGTCGCAAGCTACTGCACTGATGCAGACCTTTGCTGAAAGTACGGGGATTCTCGTGGGCACAGAACGCGCGCTGCCCTATCTGGGATCAGTGCCGCACAGCATCGTGCTCTCGTATGATGCAGCACTATCTGTCCCAGACGCAGCAGGCAGCGTACATCTATTGAACGTACTTATTGAAATACGCGAACGCAGCACAAAAAGCATGCGCATTGAAACGCGTCTTCCCGAACATCCCGTTATCCGTGCACTCACGTCTCGCGCCATTGACCGCTTTGTAAGCGACGAAATGGCAGCACGCACCACACTGGGGTTCCCTCCTTTTGGCACCACGGTTACCATCACCCGCACGGGGAAGCGCGACGAGGTGCAGCGCGATATGGCAAAACTCTCTGCACTCCTTGCGCCAGAAGTACTGCACTTCACTCCCACCTGGGTGCATGGCATGCGTGGCACATCAGCAATCATTCTCTTGCCACATGCGTCCCCTTCACCTCAGTTACTACACACACTGCGCAGCATCCCACCTTCTTTTTCCGTTCGTGTTGAACACTAATGCATGTATAGCCACTTTGCCCGATGACGCCGAAACGCTATAGTGACCCCTATGGTGGCCATCGTTAAAAGTCCGCACCCTGTATTGCGCGCACACGCGCATAAAGTAACCCACGCACACATCGGCTCTCCCGAGCTTTCCAAAATTATTGCCGACATGAAGCAGGCACTTTCAAAAGAGCGCCATGGCGTTGCTATTGCTGCACCCCAGATTGGCGTGTCCTTGCGCTTGTTTGTAGTCGCAGCGCAGGTGTTCGCGATTCAAAATGAAGAAGATTTTGATGCAAAAAAGCACACCGACCGTGTGTACATTAATCCTGAAATCATTTCTCGCTCCCGCAAACACTCGCTCATGAACGAAGGATGCCTCTCCGTTTCAAGTAGTGAAGGCACCATGGTATGGGGCGAAGTGTCGCGCGCAGAAAAGGTGCGCATCAGTGCACTGGATGAGCATGGAAAAAAGCATCTGGTGGGCGCATCGGGATTATTGGCACAAGTTTTCCAGCACGAGGTGGATCACCTTGACGGCATCCTCTATATAGATAAAGCTGCACACCTGTATGAAGAAAAAGCCGAGTGATCTTCGTTTTGTTTTCTTTGGTACGCCCGAGATTTCCGTGACGGTCGCCAATGAACTAGAGAAAGCGGGCTACCTGCCTGCTGTCGTAGTAACACGCATGGACGCACCGGTGGGCCGCGGCAAAGTACTCACCCCACCGCCGATGAAAGTATGGGCAGAGGCGCGCGGCATTGACGTACTGCAGCCAAAAAAGATCACCGAAGACGTGATCGCATCACTGCAGAATACTGAATGGGATCTATTCGTCGTCGCTGCCTATGGCCGCCTCCTCCCACAAGCGCTTCTCGATATTCCACAGAAAGGTACTCTGAATGTACATCCATCTCTGTTACCGAAATTGCGCGGACCTTCACCCATTCGCTCGGCCATTCTCACCGACGAAAAAGGAACTGGTGTGTCTATTATGGTATTGGATGCCGATATGGACCATGGCCCACTGCTGGGCCAAACCACCGTGCAGCTGGATGAATGGCCACCACACGCACCTGAACTCGAGAGTATCCTCGCGACCGAAGGCGGCCGACTCCTCGCTGAAGTGCTCCCTCAGTGGCTCGACGGAACACTCACTGCGGTTGAGCAAGACCACGCGCAAGCAACTTTTTGCAGGATGTTGAAGAAAGAACAAGGGTTACTGAACCTTGCGGACGACGCGTATGCCAACCTTCTGAAGATCCGTGCCTTTGAAGGGTGGCCTGGCACCTACACTTTTTTCGAACGCCGTGGCACTCGCATTCGCGTGCAAATTATTGATGCCCACCTTGTAGGCAAGACGCTCGTGATTGATACGGTAAAGCCGGAGGGAAAAAATGACATGAAATATGACGATTTCCTGCGCTCTGGTGCCGAGCCTGCCAAGGACTTGACAGTAGACTCATTGTAGTGCTATAATTCACTTAGGTCGAGAGAAGGGGCAAGGCGCGAGTTCAGTCCTCTTGTGTTGGTACACATCACGCATGTGGTTCAACACGAGAGGAGTGGCCAACGCCTCCCCCCGGCGCAGAGTCCCCCGGCTCTCCCACTCCTCTCGCCCTACGTCGAGCGACGTGACCGTCCCAACCAGGGACAGCACCGCTCGCACGAGGCCGGCCAGAACACTGTTCTGCGCCGGCCTTCCTTTTTTTCATCCACCACGTGCGGATTCTATTTCTCACCAAAGCGCAACCAGTCTTTCACCGTTCGTGCACCCTTTCTGAACGAACTTTCGTACTTAGTCTTTTCCTTACGTAGCTGATGCATCAGGTCATCCTTAACGGCATCAATGGCTGCATGCATGGTCTCTGCCGTATTTTCTGCTCGATATACATCTCCATCATGCGAGAGGTTTACTTCGGCACGCCACAGCGCCCCATGCGAACCTGATCCTTCGCGAGAGAGCTCCACTTCCCACAAAGGCTCTCCTCCTGGCACCAGCTTTTCCACTGCAGCAAGTCGTTCTTCTAAGTACGTTCGTGTAGCTTCTGGTAATTCGTAACCGGTGGTTTTGATACGAATGGACATATACATCTATTGTATACCGTGAATTGAGAAAGTCTTGTTGCGCGATTGATAGCCCGTTTCCATGCGCACCGCGCGCAGGTCTACGCCGAAACGCTCGGCCAACAATCGCATGACGCGCTTGTTGGCCATACCGCCCTGAGGCGGTTCTTTCACATACATATCAAAAGTAACCGCATCATGCTCCACGACTTTCTCGCGATGAGCACCGGCGGTTACTTTCACACGAACGCGCATGACCTTTACTCCAATCGGATTTATCCTTCGTGCACCTTCTGATCAAGGTATTTCACAATGTCGTCAGATTCATACATCGAAATCGCTGCTTCAGAATCAACCAAGAACGGCATCTGGCGCTTGCCACCAATCTTAATCAATTCTTCGGAAATGGCAGGGTCTGCAACATTTTTCAATTCGAACTGGATACTATTTTGCTCTGCATAATCGAGCACTTTCTGGCAATACGGGCACCCTGTTTTTACGTATAGTGTCATCATCCATTCATCCTACCACACGCGGAATACTCAGCGCTGTCTGTTTATGTCCACACCAAAATAGCGGTAGAACTCCGCACCCAGGCCATCCTCTTCTCCTGTTTGGTTCTGATTAACTCCCGTACCCGACCCTGTGCCTGATGTATTCCCCACCTGCACCGTCGTGTTGCAGCTGGTTTGCTTGCCGTCTCGCCCGATGGCGCGAATGGCATAGGTGGTTGTGCGATCCGGGTAGACCGTCAGCGACCCCTCGGCCGGTGCAGGACCAAAGTTTGAAAGCTCCACACGCGCAGCATTCGGCACAACCCATCGCAGCTGTACCGGATTACCTGCCGCAACACGTGCAGGGTTTGCAGCAATGCTACAGCTTGCACTCTGTGCGCCCACCACTACCAACTGTGCCGAGCAGGTAGCGAGCGTACCGCGCTCGCCATACACACGCATCGTGAGCGTTTTGTTTTCGGTAGCAGTAAATCCATGGAATCCGTTTGTGGGTATATTCCCCATCCCATCAATCTGGGCCTTCACTGCATTGATAGAATCCCAGCTGACAAAAATGTGCGTGCCATAGTCGGCATTACTTGGGCTCATTCGGATACTGCACTGGGGTTGTGGCTCGGGTGCGGGGTTTGCGTACCCTGGCGAAGATACCGTGTTGACCGGCATTGAGAACGACGATCCGCCACTACTTCCATTCGATGACCCGCCAAAAAGTGGTTGGTAAAATATGCCACCCCAATTCCATCCTGTTGAGCGAGGTTCCTCGGTGCGATAGGTAATGCTGTAGCGGCTTTCTTCTGTATTGTTGCAGCCAGTTCCAAAATAGGTACAGCCCCATGAACTCACGGGCACTATCTCTTCGTACCACGGTGCATCACCTTCTTCGTCGCCATACACGGGATACGCACGCG
>JAGOVW010000014.1 GCA_018060545.1 Minisyncoccota bacterium | reverse complement strand
CCCTTTATGTGGAGTCAGTGTGCATACACGGTCTCCAGATCGCCTTCGTGAGCATGACCCACTGCCGCAGTGAATGTATCGGTGAGCGCGATGGGCATACCGTCGGCATGGCAGAGTGCGTAAAACTTTGCCGTCTCCTTGGGCAATTTGCGCACGTGGGGGAAGAGTGCGCGCGCTTGTTCATAGGAAATAGTACGGACATACGCAAATTCCATCTTGCCCAGCTGTGCGAATTCCTGAAGAGGATGCGTGGCTGTTTGGACGGGTTCCGGCGCTCCCTTGGTACGGGTCTTGTACTTCCTGCGAGACATGGTTACCTCCTGAAGACAGAGTCAACTAGCTGTACTAGGTTCACGCTATCAATACCACTGAAATACGCAAGGAAGTTATGAGATGGTAGGCTAGTGACATGAGTTCGGTCCGGATACATCCATCGTGGAAAGAGCAGCTCGCGACGGAGTTTGCGCAGCCGTACTTTCACGAGCTGAGTACATTCGTGCGAAACGAGTACGAAACAAAAGTCGTTTTTCCCAGTCCAAAAAACGTATTTCGTGCTTTTGATCTATGTCCCTTTAATGAGGTGAAGGTCGTCATACTGGGACAAGATCCCTACCATGGACCTAAACAAGCGCACGGTCTCTCTTTCTCGGTGGAGGGCGGCGTTCGTAACCCACCGTCATTACAAAATATTTTTAAAGAGATAGCCGCCGACGTGGGGCACCCCGTGAATCAAGACGGAGATCTTACTCGGTGGGCACAGCAGGGAGTGCTACTCATAAACGCAACACTCACCGTGCGGCGGGGCGAAGCGGGGAGTCATCAGGGAAAAGGATGGGAAGCATTTACTGATGCGGCCATACAAGTGCTCAGCGAAAAAAGAGAGCATATCGTATTTTTGCTCTGGGGGAACTACGCACGCCATAAAAAGGAACTGATTGATACGCGCAAACATGTGGTTCTTGAAGCGGCCCATCCGTCGCCATTTTCTGCACACAGTGGTTTCTTTGGATGCAAACATTTCAGTCGTGCAAACGGGCACTTACAGGAATGGGGGATGGTACCCATTGAGTGGTAGTGTTCTTCGGGTGTGAGAAAGGCCCTGCGGTGCAGGGCCTTTCGTATGGCGCTAGTGGCGCGGCATCCGAACAACAACATTGTCGCCGGGCTCGTCGCCACGTGCAAAGTGGTCGATCATCAGTGCGATCAGCACTGTTGCGGCAACGTGGCGGAGGATTTGCTCTCCCGAGTAGTACTTGCCGATCCAATGATCATCGCAAAATACCCGTGACGCTGCATGGACAGTAGCCATGGTGGTGCGCGCATCAGTGTCGCGCGGAGCACAGGCATTGCCTTCGGCAACGATCTCGCCCAGCTCACCGGGGGTCAGTTTCGCCAAAGTACTTTTTATGGCGTCGCCGAATGCTCGGTAGATGTGATCACCCAATTTCTCAGGTGTGTCGGCCGAAGCGAGTGGTTGGATGTCCAGTTCTTGGATCAGCCGAACAGCTCTCTCGGAGGCAGATACCAGGGGAGATACCTGCGGTCGTTCCTGTGCTGCTTTACGCATCGGTGCCTTCCTTTGCTAGATGCCCTAAAAATAGGGCCGTGCGTACCTGCACGTATAAATCACATTATCGCGGGTTTGTCAAAGATTTCCCCAGCCAACGTTTGACAATGTGACATTTATCTGATAGGGATATGGGGCTTATAACTGAAGGAATATATATTTACCGACCGTATGCACATCTTGTCTCGCCTTAGCTACGTGTTACTGGTGTCACTTTTTGTGTCTATCCCTCTTGCAGCGCCTGCATCGGTTGCGGCAGCCGAAGTGTGTACTCCCTATAGTGCCGTATACACCAGTGCGCCAGGTATGCCTATCCAGGAAGGCGGCTCGTCGGTCAATACTCTCACCAGCGGTATTTGGGCGACCCCGTTCTCGGGTTCATCATGGATTTGGAGTCATGCGTTGGTGGCTGATCCAAACAATCTCGAAACGAAAACGTTCCTCCTCCAGTTTCCACTTCCCGCAGCACCGACGTCGACCATCCTTTCCGTCGCTGCAGATGACTACTTCAAGATCTATGTGAACAGTATTCAGCTTGCCAATGAGCAGGGTGAGGGAAATTTCTTGGCTTCAAACATAAAGACCTACAACAGTTTTGGCCCATTCAGTGCTGGTACAAACACGATCGCGTTTGAAGTAAGTAACGCTCCATACTTTTTCGCAGGTGATGGTACCTCAGAAAACAACCCTGCAGGTCTCCTGTTCACCTTTTCAGTAGCAGGGCAGTCATGTGTCACGGTTGAGGATGAGAATGAAGAGACGCCTCCAACATCGGGCGGCTCAGGTGGTTCTGGTGGCGGAGGTGGTGGCGCTGGGAACGGACCGATCGTAGGTTCTTTTGGAGGGTTTACAGCGCCTTCAGTGCCTGCACCAGTTGTGGTGCCACCAGGCAATGGCCCTGTCTCCACGCCCGCTGCAGTAGGTGCACCAGCTCCCGCTGGTACTCCTGTGGTGGATGGTGGATCAGTCACCCAGCTGCCTCCTGTGTCATCTGTCCCAGGTGCTCGTCTTGGGAAAGTTGCAGGTGTCAGCATTGCACAAGCTGCTGAAATTATGGACGTGCCGACAACGACACCCGTCACCCCGCACACTGATTCATGGTTCAACGCGCGCTGTTTCTTGCTCGCTGCACTTCTCCTTGCGGCACTTTTGCTTGCATGGAGCGCACTCAGCCGTTACATGATGAAAGAGAGCGATGTGGCCACATATCGTCGTAACCGGATTCTGTTCACTGCTGGGGTTGCCACCGCTATCATGTTCGGTCTCTGGTACTTCGGAGAACTCTGCGCCTTGCCGTACTTCTTTGCTGGTGCCGCACTCATCTTGATCTGGGACATCGTCCGCTACCTCTCAACTCGCAGTCAGACGAGCGCATAATTTCTTACCATGAGCCCGGCGACGTCACAGAAGAATAGGGGATTCAAGCGGCGCGCGGTGGTTATGGTCAAGTTGTTTTGGCTCGCGGTCATCACGGGTATTTCCGGTGCCGTCGTGGTGCTTTTCCTCGATAACACCCTTGCCGCAACGTCGTTCAAAGTGGTGGGTCTGTTCCTCTCTCTCATACTGATTTCGAACCTTACCGCGAAGGCGACCCTCACCTACCTCACTCTTCTTCCACCATCGAAGTCTTGAGCATTGTATGAAGCGATTTCTCGTATATTCCGCGCTGTATGTCTTTACGGTGGCAATTATTGCTGCGCCGTTTATTCTCGTACCCCACGAAACCGTTGAGTATCCGGTGTTGCGTAGTATCATCATTTTCTTTGCTTCGGTTTTGCTTACCAAGTACCTGGTCTACATGCTGGTGGCGCCGTGGCACGATGTGATTCGAGCACGACACGCACTCAAGTCCTCCCGTCGTCGATCCGCGGGTACCTCACAGCCACTCGTTTCAGTGATTATCCCCGCATGGAACGAGGAGGTAGGTCTCCTTGCGACCGTTAAGACGGTGCTGGCGAATGAGTATAAGCGTGTCGAGGTCATTGTGGTAAATGATGGTTCTACCGACAATTCCGACAGTATGATGAAAGCATTTGTCTCTGCGTACCGCGCAAGTGACGAGGCCGCTTCAGGTATGACCATACACTACTTCTATAAAGAAAATGGTGGGAAAGGTCGCGCGTTGAACTATGGCATAGAGCAGGCAACGGGTGACATTATTATGACTATTGATGCGGACTGCGCACTCACTCCGAGTACGATTGGGAATTTCGTAGCTTGCTTTGATGATCCAACAGTAATGGCTGCGGTTGGCAATGTGAAGATAGGAAATACCGATACCATCCTTGGCACGATCCAATACTTGGAATTTCTTTTCTCATTCTATTTCAAGAAAACTGAGTCCGTGATGAATACGATATACATCATTGGTGGTGCTGCGGGTGCATTCCGCCGAGAAGTATTTGAAAAGGTGGGATTGTACAACCATGCAAACATCACTGAAGATATCGAGCTTTCCGTTCGCATTCAGGATCAGGGCATGCGCATTGTGTATGCGTCGGATGCGGTGGTATACACGGAAGGCGCTTCGTCACTCACGGGTCTCATGAAGCAGCGACTGCGCTGGAAGCGCGGCCGATTCCAAACGTTCTGGCAGCATAAACATTTGTTTCTTAGTCTGCGCTCGCACCACAATAAGCCACTCAGCTGGATCATCCTTCCGCTCGCACTTTTTGGTGAGCTGCAGCTCCTGCTCGAAATTCCTTTTTTGGCGTTCCTCTATGTCTATTCTTACCTCACTGCGGACTATTCATCGTTCCTCTCAGGAATCATTGTGGTGAGCTCGATGTTTTTTGTGCAGGTCTTCTTTGACGATCATTCGACCAAACGCCTGCGCTTTTACCTCCTGGCACCTATTGGCTGGCTCTTGTTCTATGTTTCGACATTTGTCGAATACAACGCCCTCATTAAGTCAGTGTGGGGGTCTCTGCGCAAGCAAGAGCTAGTATGGCAGAAATGGGAGCGCAAGGGTTGTATTCAGGGGGAGACTTCGGTAGTATAACCGCTCATTACCCAGTGGTCCTACCGTAATTCTGCACGAATCCTATCCTATGAATCATTTTTCAAGCTCACATTTGGCTATCGGTATCGCACTCACGGCCTTCATCATGAGTGGCATATTTACGCTGCGTGCGTCCTTCGCTGCTCCAACGATAGTCGATGAAAAGCTTCATTCAGCCACTACAACTCCCCACGAAACCATGACCGAACCGAACGAAACTTCAAAAGCAGCACAGGAGGCAGATATGCACCTGAGCATGGCAGAGCATGTTTCTGGTAACCCTGTTCAGGCAAACACCCAGAAGACCGCTGTCGGGCAGATGCTCTCATATGTCGCTATGGCCACAGCATCGGTGACCGATGCTGCGACGGCAGAATGCGCCTTGGCGCTTTCGATCGTGCCCTCAATGCTCGCCGTAGCACCAGGAGGTGAGAATACGTACACCATTACCCTCGAGAACAAGGGCACCGCATCGTGCACGAACCCGAGCTTTTCCGTGTACTACGACGCTGGCGAGAGCGTTGTATCAGTGAGCCCTACAGCTACTGCGGGGAACTACTACTGGACGCAACCATCTTTGGCTGCGGGAGCTTCCATGCAGGTAAGTGTGCGCACGAAACACAAAATTGAGACAGGTGTGGTCCAGATAAAGACGGAAGTGTGTGCAACTGCTGGGAATGCATCCGAAGATGTATGTAAGGAGGTTCTCACGCCGGTTGGAGCTCTTTCACAGCAAAACACGAATACCCCTGCACCAGCGCCGCAACCAACCCCTGCACCTGTAGTTGAGGTTGAACCCGTCGTGATTGAACAGCCTGAAGTAGTGGTCGCTGCACCAACGGTGACGCCTTCATTTGTTGCTCCAGCAGGGAAGGAGTTCGGCTTGTGGATCTGGGAGTCTCCTATGAAATCATCCGATGCGTACATGGTGAACGCCCTTACGGTGGCCCAGGCAAATGGCTTTGGGGTGGTGTACATTACGATAGACGACTTTGTTGATGTTGCCGGGCTCGCAGACGGCTCAACAAAACAGGCGAAGAAAGCGGAGTACATGGCGCGCCTATCGCGTGTGGTGGGGGAGGCCCAGGCTCGTGGCATTGCGGTTGATGTGCTCGGAGGCTGGAAAGATTGGGCAATGATAAACAACCGCTGGAAGGCATATGCGCTTATTGATTTTGTACGCGAATACAATGCTCTGTACCCCGCGAAAAAAGTACGCGGCCTACAGTTTGATGTTGAGCCATATCTACTCAGTACGTACGAGAAGAACAAGGCGACTACCTTGCGCACGTTCGTGAGCTTCGTTGATGAGGTTACCACCCGTATGCAAGGGGTTGATGCATCACTATCGATCGTCATCCCTCACTTCTACGATTCAACGCAAAAGTGGACCCCTGCTATTTCATATGCAGGCAAAACAAAGCACACCTACACGCACCTTCTCGACATCCTGCAGCGTAAGCCAGGCAGTACGATCATCATTATGGCGTATCGAAACTTTGTTGACGGGCAGGATGGCACTCGACAGATTTCGGAGCCAGAGGTTAAAGAGGCGAGTCAGGGTGGCTATGCAACATATGTGATTGTGGCACAGGAGACGGGGAACGTTGATCCTGCATATGTTACCTTCCATGATACGACTCGACAGACCTTGTTTGCAGCAGTGACTAAAGTGTATGACATCTTCAAGGGGTACACCCGATTTGGAGGCGTCGCAGTCCACTACCTCGAGCCTTTTACCGAGCTGCGGTAATCTCTGGACAAACGGTTAAAAATGTGCTAGAAAAACGCTCATGAGAGCGTTGGCCGGCACCATCATAATGACAGGCGTACTAGCAGGGATACTGCTGGTGGTTTTGCTTGCGCCAGCTCCAAAGCCTGTGCAGACGGACCCTGAGGCGGTGAATGTCCCCGTTGGCCCCTGGATAACCACCACAACCCTGCCGTCGGACACCACAGAACTGCCTGAGATCACCGAGGAGTCCGGCACCATCCCCGTGCCGCCGACAGAGGTCGCCGTGGCACCACAGAACAATGCGGTGGCGCGCATACGCCCTGGCATTGCGGCTGGCAGTACACGAGACATCTTTGTCGATGCGCTGGGTTTTTCATGGTTAGACGAGTCTTGGGGTGGTCCGAGCTCAGTGAGCGCAGAGACAGCACATTCAGGAACATGGGCCATGAAGAAACAGTTTGATGCTGCATGGGACGGGTTGTTCCTCGTTACTACAGTAGGAGTGCCTTTTGATGAAAAGCAGTCATTGAGCCTCGCCATTCGAACTGAAAGCGCGACTGGTGGTAATCCTGATCTCTATGTGACCCTCTATTCCCACGACCAGAAAAAAATTGCTACGGTACCACTCATTCGCTATCTACCTGGTTTCGATGTGTCCACCACATGGGAAACGGCAGTTATTCCTTTTACCGATTTCGGGAGCGAACCCATAACGCTCGGCGGTATCGCCATTGAAAGTGATCGTCAGGCAACCGTGCTCATTGACTCTGTGGCGGTGGTGAGCCTCCCAACACAGCCAGCAAGTGGAGTGACACCGGTGCAGCAACTGCAGCCAAAGACGGGTCAGTTCATATTTCTTGATTCACTGGTCACTGGGTGGGTTGTGGAGGGGGGCACGGCTGCATACTCATACCCGTATGCTCCGGGGCACGATGGTAAGACGCTTCAATTGCAATTCAAAAAAGAGTGGGATGGACTCTACCTATCGAACCTTTCAGGCATTAGTGTTATTGGCTCTGAGGGTATCTCGGGTGTTGTATCTGGCCTAGAGGGAAATGAAAATGTTCACCTGGTACTCTACGGACCAAAGGGCGAAAAGCTCGGTAGTCGCCGCATACAAGATTTCACGGCAAAAAAAGTTATAGAAAAAAGCGTTCCCAGCTCGTTCTTTATTCCGTTGAGACTGTTTGGTGCAGAAGATGCGATTGTTGCGGGGATTGGTATAGAAGGCCAGACCATTGGTGCTGTGCACTTGGACAACCTTATGTTTGCACGAACTCCAGGGGGCAATAACTACGGAGCATATACCTACAATCTAAATGGTGACGTCTTCAGAAACGTGCTCCGCAGCGGATGGGCGGTTGATATGTGGAATGGTAACGCCCAGGTGGTGCGCGATGGAGACATGGACGCCATGCTCGCCCGATTCAATGTGTCGGGGTCAGGCCTCTACTTCACCAACACTCTTCCAATGCAGGCAGGCGTATTCAAAAAGATACAGGTGCAGTTTAAAGGTGCTGCGCTGAGTGCGGGTGACATGTCCATGGTGGTGTATGGTCCCGGAAAAGTACGCCTCGGCAGTATTTGGCTGGGACAATACGTTAATAAAGAGCTCTATGGTGAGTATCAAACGGTTGTTATCCCACTTGATCACGTCCTCGCAGACAACAGTGAGATTACTGAGGTGCACTTCTCCGTCACTGAGGATAGTACTGATGTCTATTTTGGGCTGATCACCTTCCTGCCGTAGCTCTAAAAGAGTGGGGGTATATTGAAAAAATAAAATCCCGTGCCGTATTGCTTGTGAGTGATCAGCGCCTGCAAACCACACGTTCTGCAGGTGTCCGATAAGAGAACATATAAAGGACATTTGCCGTGGCGCCCTCACGCGCCCGGCTTTTCTTGTGTCCTTTGGAAAAGAGCCGCTTTTGAGGCGATGCTCGGGTCGTTAGTTCTAACGGACATTTCTCTGTTCGCGTCTCGGATCTATAGATATTTAAGGTGTATTTTGGGTGAATGGTGAGTGCCAGGCGCATGATGGGTGCGCGTTTTCGACAACTTGCATTTTGCATACAAACGCGCACAGTTGTGCCATTCATTACTAGGTCACTTTATTCGTTTTTTAATTCTTGAAAATCTATGTTCGTGCGCACAAAGAATTCTGGGTTCGTGACAACAGGCTGGTTTAGCACCATGGCCCAAGTCAGTTCAAAGGCGGCGTCCCTCGTGACGATCGCCGCTCTTGTTTTTGCAGGGGTGCCGTTTCACTTTGCTGATGCTGCTCGCGTTGCCAATTCCGCAACCGTTGACGGGTCGTCTTTTGGGACATTCGAAGCGGGAGAGTCTATCGCTGCAACTTTTTCAGTGTCGACCAATGATCTCGTAGACAACGATAATTGGGAATCAAGCGCCTGGCGTATCGGTGGCATCGGCGGATATACCTGTGTGAACCACGGTGACCATACGACTGACGGTACCTACAGCGAGACGTTCGGCATGAATGCCCCGGGTACCCCAGGTCTCTATAGTGCTGAATTTATCGCCTACAGTGACGACAGTTGTTCCACCGGTGCTAGCGCAACGCTAACCCTCACGAGTGCGATTGAGGTGGTGGAGCCTTTCGCGGATACGTTCGATACTTCAGATGATTTTTCATTTGCAAAATGGGAGGATCCGACGGGCATTGACGATACCAATATTGTTGGGTCTGCGTCGGGTTCTGATGGATCCCGAAATGGAAATGCGGCAAATAAGTTTGCAAAGATGGGGAGCGACGATGAGTACATCTGTGCTTCGGTGAACGCTTCCGGTTACACCGGATTGGAGTTGAGCTACTTCTGGAAGACAGATACTGATGCGGATGGAGTAAGTGATAAGGGTTTTGTTGAATACAAAGGAACGGGTCTCTGTACCGATACAACAGGATGGAGCACCATAGCCTCGCACGATATAGACGCGGGCTCAGCTGTGTGGAGCTCGCAGGTAGTGCACGATATATCAGCACTCGATAATTCCTCGTTCTTGATTCGCTTCCGTAACGATGCAAATGCCAGCGACGAACACTTCCGCGTTGACGATGTGGTGGTGCGCCCAACGGCAGTTGCCACTGGCTCTCTCACGATTGTGAAAGATGCGACACCAAACAGTGCACAAGATTTTGCGTTCACCACGACCGGCTCAGGCATGAGCAACTTCTCTCTGGATGACGATGCTGATGGCACCCTCTCGAACACTCGCGTGTTCAGTGGGCTCGCAGCAGGCACCTTCTCGGTTGCTGAAACCATTCCCTCTGGATGGTTCCAATCTTCGGTCACCTGTAGCGACGGTTCGCCAGTTTCAGCGATTGACCTTGCTGAGGGTGAAAACGTGACCTGTACGTTCACTAACACAGAGTACGCTTCGCTCACTGTGGCCCTTGCCACAAACCCAGACGAGACTGGAGAGGAATTTGGTTTCTCGTCGTCTGAGTTGGAGACAGCCGTGGTTTTGACCGATACCACAGGAAGCGACGAAACCAACACGCTCTCTTCAGTGCTTACCGCTGGTACTTATGATGTGTCATTGAGCACCACCCCAGAAGGCTGGGTACTTGATGGATTCTCATGCAGCGACGAGTCTGACCCTTCCTCTGTAACTCTTGGTGCGGGGGAAGATGTAACCTGTACGGCTACATACACCAAGCTTCCTAACCTGACGATTGAAAAAGTGAGCCTACCAGACAGTGGACCATTCGATATCAATGTGACCGGTGCGACTACCAGCACATTTACCGCGGATCTATCGGGAGACGGCGTTGATAGTTCGGATGTGCAGTTGCACATGACCCCGGTTGGTTCATACACCGTTTCCGAAATGATTCCAGAAGGTACGCACACGGCTATGAGCTGTGTGAGCACGAATGCAGGAAATGGAGCTGACGATGCGGTGGCCCTAGAAACAGACGGTTCGGTAACGTTCAACCTTGGCGCAGGACAACATATGACCTGTGTGGTGAACAACACGCCGTACTCGGTTGTTGTAGGCACTAAGATTGAGGATGCGAATGGCAATGGGGAAGGTGTCACGGGAACTGGCCTTTCAGGCTGGCCTATCACGCTCTATCAGAACGTGGTTACTCCTGATGACCCGTTGACCGAAGAGACAAACGAATACTCATCTGTATGGAATGCTATTGATGGAGAAAATACCTACGAAGGTGCGTTTGGTTTCTACAACGTGCTGCCGGGTACGTATCGTGTGTGTGAGGAAATGCAGGAAGGTTGGTACCAGTCCTACCCAGTAGAGGGCGCTAGCTGCTCAAATGGTACAGAAGGGTATCAGTTCACCATTCCTGAAGTTCCCGAAGTGGGCGCAGGGCAAACGTACGGTGGGGGTGACAACGGTACATACACATTCGGCAACTACCAGCACGGTTCACTCTCCGGGAACAAATTCGAAGACATGAATGGCGACGGTGTGTGGCAGTCTCCTGAGGAACCTGCGCTTGATGGGGTCACCATCTACGTCGACATGAATGGTAACCAGACGATGGATGCAGAAGAGCCATACACGGTCACTGCTTCAGGTGGGCACTATGAATTCTTGGATCTCGAACCAGGCACGTACTCAATCCGAGAAATAGTTGACGGTGATTGGGCTCAAACAGTCCCGCTCTCAGGTGCCTACGCTGTTGAGCTCTCCTCGGGAGAAGAGGCAAGTGCATTCAATTTCGGGAACATTCACGGAGGAACCATATCGGGTACCAAGTGGAACGACCTCAATGGCGATGGTATCTGGCAGACCGCAGGATACTGTGAAGAAGCTGACGATGTTTCTTGTGTTGTTGAAGAAACACTAAACGGTGTCGTCATCACCCTTGCCCGTGAGGGTAGCGAAGATACGTGGACCGACACAACCGCGTACGGTGGTTTCTACGAGTTCACCAATCTCTTGCCAGGAACATACAGCGTTACCGAAACACCCGGCACCGGTTGGGCGCAGACTTTTCCCTCAAACCCAGGTTCGCACACCGTGGCGCTCACTGTTGGTGAAGAAGGTGTCGAGCACGCTGATGAGGTGAATTTCGGAAACATGGAAGTTATCACCCTCATGGGTGCAAAATGGAACGACACAGACAAGGATGGAAACCGGGATGACGAAGGGGAGTATGGTGAATCAGGTATGGAAGGGTGGACCATGACAGCAACGCCTATGGTGATAGACGAATCCGATGAAGAAGTGCTGCTGAAGACCGTTGAAGTTGGACCGTCGCTCGTAGAAGAGACTGAGGGTACGCGCACACCAAAGACGGTAGTAACGGATGAGTATGGTAACTATCACTTTGATTTCTTGAACAACGAATCAGGATGGTGGCGCATCAGTGAAGAGGATCGCGCACACTGGACTCAAACTTATCCAGTGAGCGAGTATCACCCTGCATATTACGACGTCTTCATCTCGTCGGAAGGTCCTGGTGAATACGACGAAAAAGTAGCGGGGTACGACGAAGAAGAGGGTGTGTACGAGTACTACGACTTCGGCAACTGGGAGTGGTTCACCGTTAAAGTGTTCAAGTGGAAGGATGATAACAGTAACGGTATCCGCGATTGGAACGACTTGGATGAGCCGGGCAACACACCAGGGGTGAAAGATGAGAATGAAGGATTCCGTGAAGATGTGGTTTCAGGGTGGCCGATGGCGGTTGCTCGTCTGATCGAGAATTCAGAGGATGAGAGTGAGGATGTATCAGTAAATGTAGAGGTGGTGGCCATGGCGCTCACAGGAGCCAATGGGTTCGCAGAGATTCGTGTGCCTGAGTACGGAAACTATGTGGTTGTAGAGGGCGCACATCCAAACTGGAATACTGTGTACCCTGCAAACCACCAGTCACTTATACTTGAGCCATTCTCGAACTCGACGGAAAACACGATCAGTTTCCCAGAAGGTATCGACTCTGTGCCACTAGGGCTTGACTCGTTCTTCGATATCTTCCTCGGGGAGATCTACGGTGGCACCGTGGTTACGGAAGGCTATGCCACCTCAACAGGTGAATACTCTGCAGTGCCGCTGGCATTCGGTAATCACTTCAATCCTGCGGAAGTACCACCAACAAATGGCGGTGGGGGATCAGGTGGCCCCAGTGGTAGCAATGGTCCGATAGTGGGTAGCATGGGCTCGTTCTTTGGAGGTGGTTCTACGGGGCAGGTACTGGGTGTATCAACAGGCACATCAACACCAACTGGTCCTAATGATCTCCAGTGCAGCCAGTACATCAACACCTTCATGGGTCCAGGCAGAAAGAATGATCCTGCGCAGGTAAGTCGCTTGCAAGGTATTCTTGTGGGAGAAGGATTCAATGTGGAGGTGAACGGAACCTTCGATGACAAGACCTTCGAGGCAGTCAAAGCGTTCCAAGTGAAGTATGCAGATGAAATCTTGAAACCGTGGGGTATTACTGATCCAACAGGGTACGTGTACCTAACAACCAGAAAGAAGCTCAACGAAATCTATTGCAAAGGCACAATGGAATTTCCGCTGACACCAGAAGAGCAAGCAATCATTAGCGGCTTTGGAACCGGTGGTGCGGATGACTCCCAAGGCGCACCTGCAGCACGCTCTGGCGGTGGGTCGCAGAGTGGCGGCGGCAACGGTGGCTCGAATGGACAAAACGAGGGACAAACGGGCGCTGCGGCAAATATCCTAGAAGATGGAGCAATTCAACCAGGAGACGACAGCAGCTTCTTTGACTCCGTAAAGAGTTTCTTTGGACGCTTCTTCCGCTAGGTGCTGATTCCGTGTAATAGAAAAGCGCCCCCCCCTGGGGGCGCTTTTCTATTGAGCTGTGGGTAAAACCGAGGTGAGATTTTCGTGCGATAATGCCCCCATGTGGCAATCTCTGAGGCGCCTGCACGAACATATGCGGCGGCACCCTGTTGATGCAAACACCCCTTACCTTGCTGGTGGAGCAACAATCGTACTCTTGATGGTCTTGTTCATCGGACTCTTTAGTACGCCCATACTCGAGCGACTCGCGCTGGGATACACCAATTTTGCAGCGGTCATTTCTGCAGTGTTGGTTGATCTTACGAACAGTGACCGCGAACAGGTTGGCGCACGGCGGCTCGCAGTAAATGACACCCTTACCCGCGCAGCGCAGGCAAAGGCTGATGACATGGCGCGGCGCGGTTACTTTGCGCATTTTGACGCGGAAGGGAGAGCGCCCTGGGATTGGATTCGTGATGCTGGGTATGAATACAAATTTGCGGGTGAGAACTTAGCTATTCAGTTTTCCGATTCTGCCGATGTGGTAGAAGCGTGGCTCAATTCACCAACGCATCGTGAAAATCTTCTGGATACTCGATTTACCGAAATGGGCATCGCGGTGGCGCAAGGCTTGTATCAAGGTCAGCCCACTATATTTGTGGTGCAAATGTTTGGCACGCCGCTCTACACATTTTCGGATGCCATTGTAGCGAGTGCGCCGGAGTCACCTCTGGAGGAGAGCACACTCGACACCGTGTCGGAATCAACCTCGCCTGAAGGTACTGCTGCCTTGCAGAATATTTCTGATGGCGCGGTACTTGCAAGGGCAACGGGGACCCCGGCGGTTGCGCCACCGAGTATCGCCGCTGCGCCCACTGCCGTTGTGTCTGATCCAAAACAGCCGGTAGCAGTCCTTGGTATGAGCGAATCGTACGCACCGGAGAACACGGTTCAGGTGGCTGCGCTCGAAAAGCACATACCTGTTTCTGATATTGATGTGCCGATGGCTGTTGACGAAGCGGTTGCGCAGCCAGCTCCTTCAGTTGCATCGTGGTGGATGCATGTGTTTGCGTCGCCGTGGAGTTCAGTGCGCTATGGGGCAGCACTTGCACTTGCGTTGTTTCTAGCGCTCACCATCTATTCGATTGTCTGCGAGCTCCTCCAGGCACACCATCTACATGGAGTGTACGCTGCGTCACTCTACGCTGCGTTCGTGCTCGTATTTTTTGCCGCAGACCTGGTGTTTTTCAGAGCACCTGAAGTGCCCGTGAGTGAGCGGGTGGCATTTATTGAGCGACATGAAACGACACTCGCCTTTGTTCGTATCCCTGGTGCGGTGCCGCAGCTGAGCGCGACTGAGCAATTGTCACCACAAGGATCGCAGGTCGCCTCGGCTGCCTCAGCATCAGGCACAATTGTCGAAAAGATTTCCCGATTCCTACTGGATAAAAATGGATGGGTGCTCCTCGTGGTGATGTTCCTTTTGGCTGGCAGCGGGGTGGCATGGGAACGATATCGGCGCGGGGAAGCATAGCATTGACTCGTAAGGCAATCTAACGCACAGTGTCTGCATATGTTTGAACTCCGAGAGGTGGTATATCGTTTTCGATGGCTCCTGGCCGCTTTGGTGTGCGTCGTCTTAGGTACCGCGAGTGGCTCGCTGTGGCAGTTGTACTCGCACTCTTTTAGGGAGGTTGCTGACATAGGTGACGTCACGTCTTTCGATGAGCTCAAGGCTAATTTTGAGGGCTTGGCAGATAAGAAAGGGGCACGGTACGCCTTCGAGGTGCTGCGCCGTGCACAGCTCCCACCCAATACCGACCTTCATCTTTTAGGGCATGCTGTGGGCGACAAATTGTTCGAACAAGAAGGGATTGATGGCGTGTCTGCATGTACCCAAGATTTCCGTAACGCCTGCTCACACTCGATTGTGGTGGGCGCACTTCGCGAAGAAGGTGAAGGGGCGTTGGAAAAAATCCGTGAAGCCTGCAAGAAGGCCCCGGGTGGCCCCGGTGCATACACGATGTGTTTTCATGGTCTGGGGCATGGAGTATTTTCGTTTTACGATTTTGCGTATCCTGAAACGGTTGCGATGTGCGAAAAGACCGGTACACCAGAGTATCGGGACCGTGAAGCTATTGAGTGCATCGGTGGTTCTGTGATGGAATTGATGGGTGGTGGGGGTGGGCATGACCCTGCAGGGTGGGAAGCTGCTCGAGAGACGTACCTGAAAGAGAAAGATCCTCTGGCGCTTTGCTTGGCCGATTTTATGCCAGAGCATGCACGTGCGATTTGCCTCACCTACCTCACGCCCCAGATATGGGAGCGTGCAGGTGTGGAGCTGGGTGTGCCTGATCCTGAACTTTTCCCGAAAGCCTTTGCGTATTGCGACACTATCCCAAAAGATAAGTTTGAGCTGCGCGGTGCGTGTTTTGGTGGTTTTGGCAAGGAGTTTATTCCGCTTGCCGCCGCGCGTGATATACGTGCAGTAGATGCGATGTCTGATGACAACCTGCGTACGGTAGTTTCGTGGTGCGAGAAAGCGGGTGTGGAGGACGGTGTGGCATCTTGTGTCGCGGAAGCTCTCAGTTCACTCTTCTGGGGTGGAGAAAATAATCCTGATGCGTCATTCCGATTTTGCTCACTAGCCCCGGCAGGGTTGCCAAGTAGAGCGTGTTACGAGCGTCTTGCGGGGGCAATTCGTTCGTACATACCGGATCCTGCGCAGCGGCAAACATTGTGCGCAAAGGTGCCCCCACTCTATCGTCCGATATGCACTATATAAATGTAAAGAAAGCACTGCTCCTCAGCGCTGCAGTCGTCGTGGCTATCGGCGCACTATTATTTTTCTGGCCACACCAAAAAACGGCACTACCTGCATTTACTCCAGAAAACTTGGCGAGCGTTCCCTTTTGGGAGAGTCGGATTGATGACGGTGATGCGCGTGCAGCCTATGAAGAACTTGCTCGTGAAGGTGCAAAGCAGTCGTATGAGCAACAGCATCGGTACGCGCACGCATTTGGTGAAGCGCTCTATAACAGTGCGGGGGTGTCCGGTATTGCGGTATGCGACGCCCGATTCTCATTCGGGTGTTATCATGCCTTCCTTGGTGCGGCGATTGCAGACAAAGGGCTCGGCTCAGTGAATGCGCTCAATGAGGCCTGTTTCGAGGCGCTGCCAGGTACATCACTCTCATGTCAGCACGGTATAGGGCACGGCATCCTCACCGATATGGGGTACGATTTTACGCATATCAAGCAGGCACTCGATATGTGCGCTGCACTCCCACATTCTGACCCTATTGGTGGTTGCTACGGAGGTGTGTTCATGGAGTACGATTCACGGACTATGTGGGGCGACTCTGCGGTGAGTAGGGAGGGAGACAAGAACAAGCCGTTTGAGGTGTGCGAGCAGCTGGATGCTACGTATGGGCCGGCGTGCGCTTTTTGGACACCACAGTGGTGGTCGCAGGCTTTTTTTGGTGGGGGTGATAACAAGGTGGAGCACATGAAGGAAATGGGTGCCTGGTGTGAAGGCACTCTGTTTGGCAAGCGCTTCACTCGAGATTGTTTTGAAGGCATTGGCAACATCGTCACCTTCACCGCAGGTTTTGACCCTGATCGTGCACGCGCGCTATGTGAAGCAACCTCACAAGAAGGGCAGCATCGCCTATGGTGTTTGCGTCTTGCTGCAAATCACTTTGGCATTGATGTGTCGCCAGAGGCGGGGTTAAAAGTGTGTTCTGGCCTCACTAGTAGTGCGAAGGAGATTTGTGAAGCATATGCAGCCAATAAGGCCAATATTGCTCAACCGCTATGACGTCTATTCTCACGTCCTGGAAAGTGCGCGTTGCTCTCGCGTGTGTGGCGGGAAGCGCTGCGGTCGCTGTGGGCTTTTTTCTGTGGCAAGGGCCAACGAGTGTCGAGGCGGCAGCGGAAGAAGCGCTTGCTGCGTGCAAGGGCGAGCAAGATAAAGAGGCGTGCTACGAAAAAGCTATCGCACCATTGTACCCAGAGCTGAGTGTTGGGCAGATTTTTGAAGTGATACGCATAGTGCGTGCACAGGACCGCGGGTACCAATTCTGCCACCTACTAGCGCATCAATTAGGAGAAGAGGCCGTGGCTGAGAATCCGGATAAGTGGACTGATGTGGTGCCACTCAACCCAACTGATGGCATGTGCAGCAACGGATTCATTCATGGAGCGGTTATCGGCCGATTTCGAGACGACACTTTGGAAGGCGAGAAGCTCGCGCGTGCGCTCGACGATTTTTCTATGGCATGTGAAGCGCGCGGCGATTGGCACCCAACGGAACTTGATAGAGCAATTTGTTACCACGGGTTGGGACACCTCTACACTTTTATTACCGATGCAAAGCTACAAGAGGCAGCAGAGATTTGCGAGAAGACAACGGTGCATGGCGACCGTGATTACCGGCGCGTGTGCCGCGAAGGAGTGTTTATGCAAATTTACCAGCCGGTCGAACCGGATGATTTTGATTTGATAGAGTTGCTTCCAGAAAAACCAACCAAGGAGAACTACCGGCGACTGTGCAGCGTGTATCAACGACCAGAAGAACGAGGAGCATGTATGCGCGAGGCATGGCCACTCTTTCGTGCAGAGATTTTTGAAAAAAATGATGCGGGTTTCTTTTGTAAAGGGCAGCCAAACAAGGAAGAGGAAGACGCGTGTTACGACGCTCTCACGTCAATTATAGGGAGACTCTCTCTGAACAGTCCAGAAAAGCTGCAACAGACCTGTCTCGGGCTCCCGCTGGCGAGGCAAGAAATGTGCTTTAGCCGGGCGGCCCTCGCGACCCTCGAAGAAGATCGCAACGCGGTGGGCGAAGCACTCGCTACCTGTAGCGCAGCACCCAAGGAAGTGGCCAATGCATGTGTTCGTTTCCTTGCCCAGCGTGCTCAGTTTATCTTTGGTAACAGCACCGCACGCTCCCAATTCTGCGAGGCGCTCCCTCGGGAGGTACAACAAGCTTGTCGTAATGCGCAGTAGCCGCTATAGTCACGGTATGCAAAAAACCCTCACAGGCATCCGTATGAGCGCGTATGCACTCGCGGTGTGTGTGATGGTGTACGCAGGGGTGACGCAGGCACACAGCACGGGATACTTCTTTGAGCAGGAGATAGATGAGTATCGTGCCGATGTTGGGTATGACCCTGAAACATTTACAGCGGGGCAACGTATACTTTTGGATATTGATTTGTACGAAAAAGGAGCGGACGGGGAGCGGGTCCCGTTCGACAGTGCGTGGGTGCGTGTGACTGAAGGCAGAATGACCTACCTAGCAACTGGGGTAGCACACGCCAAGAGTGGCCCAACCACCGTGCTCTTGGTGCTGCCGGAGCAGATTAAGGAGCAAGTTGAGGTGCACGTGCGCTATGAGAAGAATGAAAAACCATTGGCAGAAGTATCGTTTCCGATGCCGGTGACACATGAGCGTGAAGCGATGGCACTCATGCCATATCTGGCATTTATGCTTGGCGCTGTCGTGGTGGGTATTGGATCATTTGTGTGGCAGCGAAGGATGGGTGCAAAGAGGTAGTCGCGCCGTCATAGACGGCGCGACATGCTGCTTACTTCTTCTGACGCGCTCTTGCACGCGCAGATTTAATGGTAGCAATATTCTTTTTGAGATTCTTGCTACCACGGCCACGAAAGACCCGTTGCCACCACGATACATAGAGTGTGCCGTTTCGGCTATTTCTATGCACGCGGTCGAGCGCGCGAAAGATGAGCTTGCTTAGACGATGCTGTGGCATGCTGGCCTTTATGTAGAACACCAAGACGCCCGCATCGTGATGGTCACGATGCACCAGCTTCCAGCGATTAACGCCTAGGCGCGAGCTTTTGATTTCGATTGGTACCGACATGGACTCACGTTTCGACCCTTTTGGAAGCGCGATTTTGATGATGCCGTCTACGCCCCGCGCATCGAGCGCGGGGGAGGCTCTGCGTACTTCGAGTACCAGCTTTCGCTTCCACGAAATGAGGCGCGTAGCTGCTTCAAAGAATCGGCCTTCGTTGTGAGCTCCGCGTTTCTGCGGGTCCATTCAACGTACTCCTGTGTTGTTGAAACTAACTAAAGAGGACTATGCATTCTAAAACTCTATATGGCAAGGGTGCGCAATACCCACTACCTCTCCCTCCAAAACGGCAACGTCACCACCTCCTCGGTATCAGTGAAATCAGGATCAGTCCCTGCATCAAGCCCATCACACGAGAGAGTATAGGTGACCTTGTCTGCAATAGGGC
>JAGOVW010000013.1 GCA_018060545.1 Minisyncoccota bacterium | reverse complement strand
GGCTACCTCCAAGGGACTGCTGCCCTCTTTATTGCCATCCTCTTGGTCGCACTTGAAGTATCCCTCTCCTTCGACAACGCCGTAGTGAATGCCCGCGTTCTGATGCGCATGACGCCCGTATGGCAACAGCGGTTCCTCACCTGGGGTATGTTTTTCGCAGTCTTTCTTACACGCGCTGTTCTACCCATCATCATTGTTGCCGTATCGGTATGGGCAAGCCCCATTGCCATAGCTACACTTGCTTTCACCAACCCGAAAGAGTACGGCGAATTACTGGAAGGGGCGTATTACGTCATAAACTCATTTGGTGCAGTATTCTTGATGCTCGTCGGTTTGAAATACTTCTTTGACTCTGCAAAGGACACTCACTGGTTGGAAATGATTGAAAAGTATTTGTCTCGCTGGGGCAGTATTGAAGCTATTGAGATTGCGATTGTCCTTGTACTCCTCCTGGGCGCAGCCATCATTGTGCCCGCACATGCGGTCGAGATCCTGATGGCAGGTATCGTGGGTATGGTTACTTTTATTCTAGTGCAGGGCATGGCGAGTGCCTTTTCAGTGGATGAGGAGCAGGTACATCGTGCAGGGCTCGCACTATTCCTGTACCTCAACGTGCTAGACGCTGCGTTTTCGCTCGATAGCGTGGTGGGAGCATTTGCTCTTTCGACCGACCTGCTTACCATCATCGTTGGCCTTGGTGTGGGCGCGTACTTTGTGCGTACGCTCACGGTGTATATGGTGCGTGGCAAAACACTGGATTCTTACCTCTACCTTGAACACGGTGCACACTGGGCAATTCTTGGTCTTGCGCTCGCCATGTTGCTCGGTTTGATTATGCACGTACCAGAACCAATCACCGGCCTGGTGGGTATGGTATTTATCGGCCTCGCTTTTTACTCATCAAAAAAGCTTTCTCAGGAAGCTCTAAAAAAATAACTCTATGCGCATTCCAATTCCAAAACACATTCGTCGTGCATTGATTACCGTCCTTGGTGTCGTGTTGGTGTGGCGCGGGATTTGGCTCGTCCTTGATTGGGTGGACATGTACTTTTTTGGCGGCAATCATGCCATCACGGGCATTTTAGGCATCATGGCTGGCGTCGCCATCCTCTACTACCCCGATCATCGCCTTGATGAACTGCAGAAACTGTAGAGCGCATAAAGAAGACCAGGTGACATGTCACCTGGTCTTTTGGTTGCAGCAGAAACAAG
The DNA here is from genome assembly GCA_018060545.1 of Minisyncoccota bacterium. Taxonomy (GTDB): domain Bacteria; phylum Patescibacteriota; class Minisyncoccia; order Phycocordibacterales; family UBA2100; genus JAGOVW01. Next base: position 18,462 of record JAGOVW010000013.1, on the reverse strand, counting down.
TTCCACATCAACACTTATTCTAATGGCCCTGCAGATACGACGGGAGCACCACGAGTGCAGGCGTCGTGCGCAATTCAGCGCGTACCATACTTTGCACAGTATCGGTTTGAGCAGCGACACCCATGAACCTACTGAAGAGCCCCGGTGATCGTTCAGGCGCTTTGACAAATGAACAGTCTTTCTCGCTCTTCCCTAAGAGGGAGAGCATCTTAGGGCGTACCTGGCTTGCGTGCATCATGTCGTCGATAAGCCCAAGCTCTTTTGCTTGTGCCGCATCGACTACGCGCGCACCCAGCCCTTCGAGTACGTCGGAAGAGATGTCTCGACCTTCGCAAACCACTGCACAGAAGCGTGCATAGGTACGGTCGAGCACTGCTTGGAAGTTACCGATATCACCTTCATCAGCTGGAACAAACGGGCTCCCGAACGCTTTTCCTTTGCCCGCATAAAGCACTTGCGCAGAAATGCGACCAGTGACCGTCTGACCAAAGAGCCCACTGCCTAAAGAACTTACCTCTTCGTAGCGCAGGATTTGTGGGCCAATGACACCGATGCTTCCATACAACGTTTCATGTTCTGTGCTTATGAAATCACTTTCACCGATTCCCCACACACCACCCGAAGCAACTAGGTCGAGGCCATGTGACATGACCTTCTTTCCAGCAGCCTTGCACGCGAGAATACCTTGTCGGATGTACTCTGCCCCCACCGGCGTTCCACCGGGTGTATTCCAGTACAGAATGACACCGGCGATTTTCTCATTTGCAGCGACCTCATTCAGAAGCGCTCCCACAGCCGAACCAACAGTGAAAGCGCCGCCCATGCTGGGCAAACCACCTTTCGTCGTGAGGATTGGACCATTGATGCGGATCTCGTAGATTGAGTTCGCCGTCCGCACCTTGTCTGGCTTGAGGACCTTATCTTCCTTCTTTGCACTCGCTGAACGCTTTCTCAGTTGTGCGCGCACAAACAGCGCACACACAGCCGCCAGCAGTAGGGTGATGATGGGATGTTGCACAACAAAGCTCGAGAGTATATTCCACACTGATGTGACGAATTGCATTGGCTTCTCCGTATATGCTCGGTTTCTAGTCCAGAGCGATAAAACCACAATAAGCCGTGCAAGGCAACCATGGCGGAAAAAATACAACCGCCTTGCAGGCGGGTATTTTTTGGAGCCGATGGCGGTGATTTGCTCGCTGCGCTGCGCTTTGAGAACCACTCGGTTCTCAACGTGTCTCGCTGTGCTCGCACTGCTCTCCTCCACGGAGAAACTCCCGTTTCTCCGACCCTCTTCCCACACTCCCGGCCATCGGCAATGCAAAAACCCCCGAAGGGGTTTCTGCATTTGAGCCGATGGCCGGGATTGAACCGGCGACCTCGTCCTTACCATGGACGCGCTCTACCAACTGAGCTACATCGGCGAATGAGAAGCGAAATGACTTCTATCGCAAAAACAAAACCGTCTACTGACGGTGAACGGAGTATAACATGTTCGACTTTTTTTTCGAATCTACCTCCCTGATACCAAGACCGCCACGACTTGGGTGAGGAGTGCCACCACTTGGGTATACAAACCAACTATTATGTCTTGCGCTGTCGAGGTGGGCAGCGCGCTCACCATATCAACCAAAGCAATTACTGGCTGAATAAGCGTGAGAGCACTGCTAGGTGCCTCTGTTTGCCCCGTTGACCCGAGCAGTTCGGAAGCAGACACCTGTACCTCCTCCGTTGTCGTTGGGACTGCAAGCCTTACTTGCGGTGCAAGAGTGGTGTACGTAGACGTAGCGTAGGAGGTGGTGGTGCCTATACTCCCTACGCCGAAGTACCCGTATGGCGAAGCAGTGTTGTTCAGTGAGCCTTGCGTGTACGGAGACGTGTACGATGGCGCACTTAAGAGTTGCAGCAAGTACGTGCCGGCAATACTTCCCGCAGCCCCTATGAATGGCGAGAAGGTTACCGGGCGAGGGATGTTTGATTGAATGGTAGGCGGTGTAACTCCTCCTGGGGTTACCCCTGCTGTCGGCGTTGCCACACTAGGCTTTGCACAAGGCCCATTGGCAAGAGTTGGTTCCAAGTGCTGCTTATCTGCCATCCCCAAGGGAAAAGAAACCCCAAAAGTGGGAAACGATGCCGCAAATGCGTGGAGTTTAACAAAGTCACCATTGAGAGGCGTGATGTCGAGCGCTAGTCCTCGTAAGTGACTCGATCCGCCTTCCACCTGCCCTGTTGCAGGATTATAGGTGCCTTGTCCTCCGCACATACCAGTTGCAACGCCACATACACATTGCTGCTGTGCTTGGGAACGGTAAGCGGAATTAATACGCACAGGGCCATTACTAGCCATAAAACTCTTTATGAAATTGGCAGCACAGATTGAAAACTGGGCATTCAATCCATCGATACTCGCATTGCTTTCCGTACCACACTGACTCGGGGTTTCCTTGGGGAGAGATTTCAAAAACGTCTTCGCTTCTGAGCATTCATTCAGAGAGAGGAGATTCTGCGTCGCGGTATCCAAGCACATCCCCACCGTAATATTAGTGGCTCCACATGCCTGTAACTGGGCTAGATCAGCGCTCGTTACCAACTTTGCACCGGTCGGGCAAAAGAATTCCTGCGCATGCGCCGCATGTGCAAAGCAGAGCACAAACAGGACGAGGCAGAAACGCAGGAGTCGCATACGTAAATGCTAGCACGCTTGAAAAGAGCCCGTTTTCTATTGTTTGCTTGAAGGGCTATTTTTGTATAGAATGCCCAGCAGCGGGATAGAGGAAAGGTACCTCGTCAGGCTCATAACCTGAAGGTGTTGGTTCGACTCCAGCTCCCGCTACAAGTCACACATAGCCCCGCCCTTCGCGGGGCTATGTGTTTGAATAAACCCATAATTATTGCTATTCTCTCAGCACGTCGGGGTAGCTCAGCTGGTTAGAGCGAGCGTTTCATAAGCGCTAGGTCGTGGGTTCAAGTCCCACCCTCGACACAGAGCAAAGCGATGGGGCGAGGAGAAAGGTGCCTGCGCACCTTTCGTGTGGGACTTGAAGCTCCGCAGGATGCTTTCTGCGACACCAGCGAGCAGAAAGCCCGAGGAGCCGTCCGAGAACGCGAGATGTTTTCGGAGAGCAGAGCTCGAACGAAAACTCCGCGATTCTGGGACAACGCCCTCCTCGACACAACCCCACTTTCAATCACCCAGAAGATTTGCTAGTATGGCTGCACCCCATTGCGGGAGTAGCTCAGCTGGTTAGAGCGTCCGCCTGTCACGCGGAAGGTCGCGGGTTCAAGTCCCGTCTCTCGCGCAAAGAAAAAATCCGCCATGAGGCGGCTTTTTTCATGCAGAGAGAAGCAATGTGCCTGCGCACATTGCGTCGGGACTTGAACGCCGGAGCCATGTCGCCTTGCGACGGGCGAGGCGTGGCCCGCGGCACTTCGTTTTCTGAAGCGCACAACGCGAACTGAAAACTTAGTGACCATCAGGCCAAGACCGTCTCTCGCGCAAAATGCACTCCTCAACCCCACTCACCGCTGATGTACAATACTCCCTATATCCACTAGCATTTCTACGTATGAATATGGAAGGCAGCCAACGGAGTAGTAAACCCAAAGACAGATGGACAAAACCATCCAATCCCGACTCAAGCATTCGCCCGATTGATACGCTCGCCAACAATCTTTCTCACTTTGCGGAAGATTGGGACAACCTCCTGAAACGAACACAGGAACAAGGTGGCAAACTCAGCGAGACCCCTCGAGGCGCTAACGATGCATCTCCGCGCCCCATCGAGCCAAACTTCGGAGACTTGATCGCAACATATCATGATGCGCAAGAAGCTCTTGCTGATGGTGCGGTACCCGCAAGCGCAGCGCCACACATGAATGCCATGCTTTCTCGCCTAAGAAGCGCGGGTGTTATAAACGATGCTGGTGAGTTTGATGCAGAAACATTTAGGTCGCTCTAGTTTCGAACTGTTCTTGAGAAAACACCGCCCCGTGCGGTGTTTTCTTTAGACCAAATGAAACTCCTTGAACACCTGTTCGAATAGCGAAACAACGCGGCGAATTTCGCGCTCATTAAGAGAAAGCGCCGAGCCTTCGTGTGCGATTTTATTTCGCACCTTGTGCGCTTCCCAGGCAAGGTCAATCGTTCTGAAATCACTGCGCTCTACTTGCTTCAGCTTGTCGCCCATCGTATCCCCTTTGTACCCCTGTGCGTCCAACAGTTCATCAAGCATGATGTCTGCATCCAGAATGGCGTGCCGCCAGTCATTCTCATTTGTTGAATTGGCATGCTCGAGTATCTTTGCCCAGCGCAACTGCATCTTCGTTGGACCTGCATGTGCCGCATCACCACTTTGCTTGATCTGGTATTTCTTTTTATCTTGATACTTTACTTCTTTCATGCGCATGTAAATGAAGATAATCCCCATCGCAAAGAGAAGTGAGAAGAATACGGATACAGGCACCAAGATGCCCCATACATGCTCTACAGTACTCGCCACATCCTGTGAGACGGTTCCTTGCGCGCGAATCGCATCGTACGCCGCAGGAGCTTGTGCCAGCATACTTTCTCGTGCTGGCATGGGGAGCTCTTTAAGGATCGTGTGTACTGCCATATCGGTTTCGTAGCGCACGTCGCCCGGAACAGGTATACCCGTCAGCACACTCATACTTGCAGGCAGCCATCCTAAAAGAACCTGTGCCGCTTGCGGGAAAAATATAGCTGAAAGAAAAAGCGCAATAAGCGCACCGCCTACCATAGCGGTATGCTACAGCATCGCAGCCTCGATTGCAGCCCCCACCGTGAATAGCGCCTGCTCATTACCATGTGCAGCCATAAACTGAATGCCTACAGGAAGTGCCGCGTCGTCTCGCGCTACGGTACCCATGGGTACCGATAATCCTGGAATACCTGCCAAGTTTACCGGCACGGTGAAAATATCGGCGGCATACATCGCCAATGGATCCTCCTTCTCCCCTGCTTTAAATGCAGGTGTTGGTGAAGTAGGTGTTGCAATAACATCCACTTCGGCGAACGCTCGTGCAAAATCATCTTTAATCAACGCACGCACCGCTTCCGCTTTTCGATAGTAGGCATCCACATATCCTGAAGAAAGTACGTAGGTACCGATAAGAATGCGTCGGCGCACTTCCTTACCAAAACCTTGGCCTCGCGTTTTTTTGTATGTATCGAGCACGTGCTCTCCCGGCACCGCCAACCCAAAGCGCACCCCATCAAAACGAGCCAGGTTAGTTGATGCCTCTGCGGGCATAACGATGTAGTAGACAGCCAAAGAATGCGGAATCGCAGGCAGTTCAATATCTCGAATGTCGTACCCGGCGGCTTTCAGTGCGGTCAGACTCTCTTCAAAACGTGCCAACACATCTGGGTCGGTTCCTTCTGCGAGAAAAGCGCGCGGCACTCCAATTACTTTTGGTTGTTTGGTTGAGAGTGCTCTGTCAGGAAGTGATGTAGCATCGCGTGGATCGTGGCCCTGAATAGCATCAAAGAGTATGTATGTGTCTGCCGTGTTTTTTCCAAAAGGGCCAATTTGATCCAGCGATGAACCCATTGCAATGGCACCAAAGCGAGAAACACTTCCGTACGTTCCTTTCATTCCCACAATTCCGCAGAGTGCGGCAGGTTGGCGGATTGACCCACCGGTGTCGGTTCCCAACGCACCGAGACAAAGATGCGCGGCAAGTGCAGCTGCCGAACCGCCTGAAGACCCACCCGGAACACGCGACGCATCGTGCGGATTCATGGTGCGTCCAAATGCAGAGTTCTCTGTAGAGCCACCCATGGCGAATTCATCCATGTTCGTACGCCCCAAAAACACCGCACCTTGTGCGATGAGACGCTCAATAACGTGCGCATTGTATGGCGCCACGTATCCTTCCAAGATTTTGGACGCAGCAGAAACACGCTTCCCTTTAATTAAAATATTATCCTTAATGGCAAGAGGAATACCCAACAGTGGCGCTGACTCTCCTTGCTGTATACGCGCATCAGCTGCATCTGCTTGCTTCAGCACGTCGTCAAATACCTCCAAATACGCATGGAGCTCGGGATTCATCTTTTCGATGCGCTCAAGAAATGCAGCAGCAAGTGCGTGCGCCGTATATTCCTTTGCATCGAGAGCACGGCGCGCTTCACGTATGGTGAGTGTTTCAAGATTCATACGCTACTCTGCATACTTCCCTCCTGAAATAACTTGCTTTACGCGCACATGAGTGGCTGTGTGATCCGGCGCTGCTGCCAACAAATCGTTGGTGTATATACCGCTCTCATGTGGATTTTCATCTGCGCGCAACACGTTGCGGTGTGCCCCTGCTGCAGGTTCAGGAATAGTGGCGACTACTGCCTGAATTGCATCGACGAAACCAACAATGGAGCTGATTTCCCCCTGGAGGGCGGTAATATCACTTTCTGGGATTTCCAAGCGCGCGAGCGTCGCGAGCGCGTTAATATCAATTGTTTTGTCACTCATGGCAGCAGTGTAACAAATTCCTCTTCAGTGAGCACCTGAACGCGAAGCTCGTTCGCCTTGGTGAGTTTCGAGCCCGCATCCTCGCCTGCAACTACATACGTGGTCAGTTTGGACACGGAATCAGCCACCTTGCCCCCTGCAGCACGAATGCGTGCCTTTGCCTCATCACGACTCATACCCTGTAGCGTACCCGTAAGCACAAACGTCTTACCAGCAAGCGGCCCACCCATGACTTTCTCCACCTTCGCAATCGCTAGATGTGGCAATAAGCGGTCGAGCATCGCACTGTTTTCGTTATCTGCAAACCACGATTCCACCGACTGTGCGACCACGGGCCCAATACCATCAATACCTTTCAATTCCAGGGCCGTCACCGAGCGCACCCGCTGTACGGTGCGGAAATGCTCTGCCAGTACGCGCGCAACCTCTTCGCCCACGTGCTCAATCGAAAGAGCGAACAGGAGCCGTGGCAGCGTGGTATGAGCAGCCTTACGAATCGCCGCAACCGATTGTGCTGCCGATTTCTGAGCAAAGCCTTCGAGTGACAGGAAGTCACCTTCCGTAAGGGTGAAGAGATCATCAAATGTGTTAATGAGGCCTTCATCAAGTAGCTGTGCAACGACTTTCTCCCCCACACCATCCACATCCATCGTCTTGCGCGCTACAAAGTGCTCCCAGATTCGCTTCTTCTGTTCAAGCGAATCCTTGGCAACACAGCGCCATGCGGCTTGCCCGGGCATACGTTCTATAGAACCATCGCCTCCACAGGCAGCAACTTTCTTGGGCCACCGATACTTCTTTTCTGTTCCCGTGCGCAATTCGGTGAGTACGCGCACAATGTCAGGAATAACGTCTCCAGCTTTTTGAATGATAACGGTGTCACCTATACGAACATCGAGCCGCTCGATTTCATCTTCGTTATGGAGCGTAGCGCGAGAAACAACGGATCCCGCAACCGATACGGGCTGCAGATGTGCGACCGGTGTAAGTACGCCCGTGCGTCCTACCTGGAGAACGATGTCTTCCACCACGGTCGTTACCTGCTCGGCTGGAAATTTAAATGCCACACCAAATCGTGGCGCCTTCGCCGTATAGCCGAGTCGCTCTTGAAAATCGACGCGGTCAACCTTGATCACGACCCCGTCGACGCCAAATTCTTGTTCACGTCCTTTCTCCTTCCACTCATGGTAGAAACGCAAAACATCTGACACCTGTTTGCATCGTCTGGAGTGACTCTCTGTGTTAAACCCGAGCTGTCGCAATAACGTGAGCTCGCCTTCTTGCGAGGTAGCCTGCTCTCCATCTATGGAATCAATGTCATACACAAACATCTCGAGCTTGCGAGAAGCGGCGATTTTTGGATCGAGCTGGCGGAGTGACCCAGCGGCTGCATTTCTCGTGTTTGCAAAGAGCGGCTCACCTGCTTGTGTTCGCTCTTTGTTGATACGAAGCAGCTCTTTTCTTGGCAACCACGCTTCCCCTACCACCGTGATGGTGCGAGCTTCGTGCAGTACAAGGGGCACCGATCGTACGGTGCTTATGTTCGCGGTAATGTTTTCCCCCACCGTACCATCACCACGAGTCGCTGCGCGCACCAACTTCCCTTCGCGATACTCAAGCACCACCTTGAGACCGTCAATCTTGAGTTCAGCAACATACGCAACATCCTCAGAAACTCCCAGGAACTTCTTTACGCGCGCATCCCATGCCTCAAACTCGGTATCATCAAACACATTATCAAAAGACCACTGCTTTTTCGCATGGGAAACTTTCTCAAACTTATCGAGTGGTGCACCTCCTATACGTTGCGTAGGACTCGCAGCATCTCGCAATGATGGGTGGGCTTCCTCGAGCGCCGCCAATTCTCGAACCAAGGCATCATATGCCTCATCGGATATCTCTGGTGTATCGTCACGATGGTAGAGCGCCGCATGGTGCTCAATGAGCTTTCGCAGTTTTTCCACTCGAAGCGCAGCCTCTTTCATGCAGGCATCCTAGCATGGTGCTGCCGTTCTCTCACCCTCAGTAGGTAAGCTCCACAGCGCGCTCAAGTGTGCGTGGGTTGTTGACGATACCTGCACACGTGGTGTTGTACCCTCTCGCATATATAACGGTTCGTGGGAACGTCAGGCTCTTCGTGATAGATGCACGAGCACAGTAGCCATTCGGCTCATATTCAAATGTAGTAGCCACACCATATCCAGGAAACTGTATGGTCCCGAGTGACTGCAGATCGCAGGTTGCACCCGAATACGGAGTGGTCGTAGCAAATATGTTGTGCCTCAGATCCCAATAGAGGGCACACTCGCTCGCCGTGTCGGCAGCATAAAAGGCAAACTGTGAATCGCGGCCCAGTGACGAGAGAATAATCTCCTTCTTGATAAGCCCAAAGATCGTCGCACCCAGCAAGAGTAAGAGTGCCGACGTGAGAGTGGCTAAAAGCAACGTGAACCCGCGAGACGACGTGTAGCGGTACATCATATAATGGTGCCGTCGAGTACCCAGCGGTAGAGGTTTTCATGAATAGTGAAAGCACGTTCCTGGAACTTTCCTGTCTGCCAACGTACTTCTACCGAGATTTTCACTTCATCGGTATTTCCACCGACAAACTCCGCCCGCACGGTGCGAGTAAAGCGAGTGTCTTGCCACGAGCCTCCAATACCGTAGCCATAAAACTCTCCGTCGCTTCGTAGTTTCTGACAGGTGCCGCTGCAGAGTTCCATGTCGTTATCGCGCGTATCAATTGTAAAGGCTTGCCCTGTCGTATTGGGGATACCTGCAAGCAAGTCAGTCGAAACACCTTGCGCATTCAAGAGTGCGTTACCATCACGCACTGATCGAATAGCCTCAATTGCTTCCTGCGCTAAGTGAAACGCGGTTACCTGATCGCGCGCGTAAAATGCGGATGAAAGACTTTGTGCAGCGAGTGTCATTGGCGCAGCGACAGAAATCACCAAGAGCGAAACCGCCACGAGTGTCTCGATGAGAGTAAAGCCCCCGCGCTGACGTAGTGTATGTATCATAGGTCAAGAAGGCGCTGTGTCGCGGTGGCTTGGATACTAAACGTGGTGCGCGTTTTTACTTTCTCCCCGCCCGCCGTACCTTTGACGGTGATTACCACCTTGGGCTGCGTCGAATCACCCACCGTTGTGCCAATCACGTAAAAACTGAAAGAGTCGATGTGCACCTCAGGTGCTGTGAGCGAGAAATAATTTGTCCCTCCATCTTCTGATTTCAGAATTCTGCCATTGACCGCGTCGTATGAATACACCCACCTACTTCCCAAACTATCAGGGTCGGCCCCGAACGGCGTAAATGACATATAGGTGGAGCCACTCTCACATGGATTCGTGCCAATGCCGACGCCTCCACACATGTACGAGGACCCCATACGCAACGAGCGCACCATACCGTCGAGCGCCGTATTAAGGTTACCCATCACTGATTGCAGTGCCTGTGCTTTTCGTGTTGCATCAATAAGTGCCAATAGCGCCCCCGTCGAGACCAGCATCACGACCGCAAAGAGTGCTACCGAGACCATCATTTCCACCAGTGAGAAGCCACGTTTATTCATATTAGTTGTCGCCTATTGAAATCTGCCCCGTTGCCTCGACTAATACCGATGCGGTGTCTCCCTGTGGTGAAGTGATGACCACGCGTGCACGCTGGTACAGCGTTGACCCACCGTTCATGCGAATGCGCGCATCAGGTTCTGGGCGCACAAAGACGACGGTCATGCGATCAAATCCGCACGCCTCGGCACCTGCCCCGGTACCTGTTGCACATATGTCGGTAATCCTGAAACCGCGCCCAATCGTGTAGGCCTGTACCAATTCAGATGCCTCGTCGTAGAGCCCATTGTTGCTGACCGTATCCGCAAACAGAAGATACGATGTGTTGGCCGAGGTTCTAAAATCAAGACCATACCCTGCACCGAACTCTCCAGCACCCGTTCCGAATTTTCTCACCGAGATTCCGTATGTCTGCGCCTCGCGGATGGATAGCGCAATATCGTATGCAAGGTTTCTCAGAGTGACCACGCCACCAAACTTTGCATTGTTGGCTAGCATGATGGCAGTAATAAGCACCATGATGCCGGTTACCACAATCAACTCTATGAGAGTGAACCCTCGAGCTACCCGATGAGCGGCAACAGGAACAGGTCTATGAGAGGTAGGTGTAGTTGGTAGGTGAGCTGTAGCCATACGATGAAAGCTCCGGCAATGAGAAATGGACCGAAAGGAACTTCGCTGTTCATTGTAAACCCCCCACGGTACCGTCTCAATCGTGGAGACATCAGATACGTGTATAACCGTTCGTAGTACGGCCATGGCAACAGCACACACACCGACACGACAGCGCCAATAACGAACGCCAGAAACACAGCCGCAACACCATAGACAGGCCCCAGGAGTGCCCCCATGGATAGAGCAAGCTTCACATCGCCAAAGCCCATTGCCCTTCCGCTCGTGATAGTCCACAAGAAAAGCAGCGGCACGGCAGGTGCCAGTGCACCAAGTGCAACAAAGAGCCATCCGGTAGGCGGGGTCATGAGCAAGGTAACGGCGAGCGCTGCCACAAAGGCACCGTACGCCCATGCATCCGGCACGATGGTGTGCCGGATGTCATATGCGGCAATCAGTATCCAGAACGCAACGAGCGTGAGAGCCGCGATGTGCACACTTACCACAAACCCCATACCTGCTACAGTGGCAAAACCAACGGCCGTGGCAAGCTCAACGAGTGGGTACTGGAGCGCAATGCGACTGCCACAGTGCGCACACTGCCGTCGCATAGCGAGCCACGAAAGTACCGGCACCAGCATTGCTGCAGAGAGCGTGCCGCCGCACGATAGACAACCACTGCGACCCTGCAGTGAGCGCCCCGTAAAACTTCTCAACACGACAACATTCAAAAAGCTGCCGATGATGAGTCCGAAGAGTCCGTTTGCGATAATCCAGAGTGAAAACATGTGAGTGCATTATATACGAACAAAAAGAAAAGCCCGCACAAGGCGGGCTTTTCTTTACGTGAGAAACTTACGGCTGTACACAGAAGTTTGGATCAGCACATGCAGTTGTACCAACAGTACCATCTGCATCACCGTTCAACGCCTGGTTTGTGGTGTCCTCAAGTGTTGCCATGAGTACGTAGCTGCTTCCTGATGAAAGCTGTTCGTATCCATATGCACCACCTGCTGGATCAGCAGGAACTGCTGCCATGTATCCTGGGGTTACCAAGTTGGCTGCGAGAATCGCTGCAGGGTATGACCCGTTTGCATCGTACGAGAGCTCAAGCGCGAGCTGAAGCTGTTTGATGTCTGCAACGCGTCGTGCATCACGGCCTTTGCGGCGAGCTGAGTTGAGCGAAGCGAGAACTACTGACGAAAGAATGCCGATGATCGCAATCACCACCAAGAGCTCGATCAACGTAAAACCGCGTTTCGAATCTTTGAACATAAGTAAATAGGTATTTTTAAGCCTGATAATTGAAAGCCAGTGTTTTTACACGACCTGTGGGGTAATTATAGCTAAGGCTAGCCTACCCCCACCCCCTCCTGTGGATAGCCCACAGAGGCTAGAATCCTGCAGAGATGTTGTAGATAGGAATCAGCACAGCTGCCAAGAGGAACGCAACACCGACAGCAAGAGAGACAATCATGAAAGGTTCAATCAAACTTACCAAGGTATCTATAGAGTTCGATACTTCACGTCGGTAGAATTTCGATAGCGTGTCCAAAATCTGACTCAGGTTACCTGTTTCTTCACCAATCTTAATCATGGCTACCACCATGCCAGGAATCTCGGGATGTTTTCGCAGTACTTCAGAAAGCGGTAGGCCCGCCTTAACGTCATTGACGGAGTCGGTAAGAATTTTCTCGTACACCGGATCATCTACAACTGATGCCGTTATTTCGATACCACGCACCATCTGGATACCACTTCTCAACATGGTCGCCAAGTTGTCGCTCAGGCGAGAAAGGAAGAGCTGTTGGAAAATATTACCAATGTGTGGAATGGCCAAACGAGCACGTGACAACCCTTGTCGCCCGTTTTCTGTGCGGGAGTACTGAATCACGAATACCACGCCTACAACAAACAGCGCGGCGAGCAAGAGAATGTACTCGGCCATGAAATTGGAGATGCCAATGACTACACGAGTATAGATTGGTATCTGCTGCCCTGTTTCAAGCAAGATCCCTGAGAGGCGTGGAATAACCAACGTCATCATCATGACCATCACGACGATGAAGGTCATCATGACGAACGCTGGATACACCAGCGCGTTGCGTGCTTTCTGAGTGATTTCGTAGTTGCGGTCCAGGTAATCTGCCAAGAAGCTGAACGTTTCATCCAACTTTCCCGCTTCTTCACCAGCGCGCACCATGTTTACATAAAACGGAGAGAACACTTTTGGGTGGCGTGACAGCGCCGCTGAGATTGAGCTACCAGACTGAATATCATTGGCCACCTCACTGAGCTTGTCGGCCAATACGGGTGATTGAGATTCTGCGGCCAGCAAACGAAATGCGCGCAGTGCGGAGACTTGTGCTTCAAACAAGGTGGTAATCTGGCGCGAAAGCATCACCACATCCTTATTCTTCACCCCACTGAACATTTCAATATTTGCGCCCAGTACCGATTTTTCACTCGCTCCATCAATACCAGAAACAACCAATCCACGGCGCTGGAGTGCGGCAATAGCCACGTCCATGTTTACCGCTTCGATAGTGCCCTGCCGCCCGTTCCCTTCTTTGTCGAGCGCATTGTAGTTGAAAATTGCCATAGCAAATTAGAGCAAACGATCGAGTACGTTTGGATTTAACGAGAACGAGTAGGCATTCTCAACGGAGATCTCTCCACGACTCACCAGTTCGGCAAGACAGCGGTTCATATCAATCATTCCTTCTCCAGAGGATGTCTCAATCACCGTATTAATTTCGTGTGTTCTTTTCTCACGAATCAGGTTCGCAATCGCTTTATTGTTTATCAATAGCTCGTACGCGGGTATTAAACCACCGGTTATGCGTGGAATGAGGCGCTGCGAGAAGATAGCTACCAATGAGGATGCGAGCTGCAGGCGAATCTGGTCTTGCTGCGTAGACGGAAACGAGTCGATAATACGGTCGATAGTCTGTGCAGCATTGTTTGTATGTAGCGTAGAGAACACGAGGTGTCCCGTTTCCGCTGCAGTAACTGCCGCAGACATAGTGGCCGGATCTCGCATTTCACCAATGAGGATCACGTCTACATCTTGGCGGAAGGCAGAATAGAGTGCGGGTGCAAACCCTTTTGTGTCCAATCCCACTTCGCGCTGGTCAATCAGCGACTGCTTTGGTGTGTAGATGTACTCGATTGGATCTTCGATGGTCACAATGTGCTCCATGCGCTCCGTATTGATGAGCTCTATCAGGGACGCGAGTGTGGTGGACTTACCCTGCCCCACAGGACCAACCACCAAGAAAAACCCTTGTGGTCGTCGTGCAAAAGACTCTACGATATCAGGGAGGTTGAGTTCCTTCGTGGTGCGAATATCTTTCGGAATCAAACGCAACGCAATACCTACTGCTCCACGCTGGAAGAAGGCGTTACCTCGAAAACGAAGTCCTTCAGCCGTTTGATATGCAAAGTCAACCTCGTGCTCGCGCAAAAAGTGCTCTTTCTGCTCTGCTGTGAGCAATACTTCTGCAAAACCGAGTGTGTCTGCGGCAGACAACACAGGTTCTTTCAGTAGTGGAGCAAGCACACTCGCCACACGGATAGTGGGGTGCGCGTCTGTAGAGAAGTGCAAATCAGAACCACCCTCATGCACCAGGACGTTAATGTATTTTTTTAAAAGTTGAGGATAGTCTGTTGATGCCATAGGTACTCCGATTGAGTGGTAGAGGTTCGGGTACCTCTATTATGCACGAAGATGCCGCTGAATCGCCGTCGTGATGGTGTTGACAACTTCTGACGGAATCGTGGTTGCCTTAACAATATACTCATGCGCTCCTAACTCTTCAGTTTTGCGGCGCTCCTCATCCGCACCTTGGTTGGTGAGTGCAACGAGGACGGCGTTCTTTGCGAGTCCTTCATCATGAATCGCTCGCAACAAATCAAAACCATCCTTCACAGGCATAACGAGGTCGAACACAACGGCATCTGCAGGAAACCCTCCCTTCAGAGCGTCGACAACTTCTTGTACGGCGAGGCACGACTGCACCGTGTACCCCTCTTGTGTAAATTTCAAGCTATACATGTCCAACAGGAACCGGTCATCATCGAGCAAGATAATGTGGTAATTTTTCTTTTCGGTCATACCGCCTATTATAGCGCGATAGTAGTGCCCTTCTCTGAATCAAGCGTCTCAATCACGGTGTCGGCTGCTGGCGCTGGAGTCGGTGCCACGCCTGTATCAGCGGCGTCAACAACAACAGGAGATGCGACCACCTCTTCTGATTCAAGCGACAATGCCGAGAGTGCGCTCGCTTCACTGTACGGAACTTTTCCATCAAATACTTTCAAGAATGCATCCTCCTTCATGGTAAGCATCCCCTCTTTGCGCGCTTCTGCCCAGATGCGTGATTCAACTGGTTCTTTCAAAATCACGTTCTCAATCTTTGGTGTCATCTGCATAAGTTCGAGTACTGCCATACGACCGCGCATCCCTGTGGGACACGACGCGGTGCGCTGAGCTTCAACCACCATGTCGGGAATCTTTGGTCGCAAGTGTTCCGGGAGTGTTGAGAACTCCAACTCCATAAGGTGTCGCATACTGTCCGTAACAGGCACGGGCTTCTCTGCGCCAGGGCACAAAGTGCGCACCAGGCGCTGTGCAATAGACAGAATCAACACAGGAGGGATCAAGTACGGCTCAACTCCCATATCAATAAGACGTGGAATGGTACCCACTGCTGAGTTTGTGTGAATCGTTGAAAGTACCAAGTGACCGGTGAGTGCCGCCTGAATGGCCAATTTCGCCGTTTCTCCATCACGGATCTCACCCACCATGATCACGTCTGGGTCCTGGCGCAGTGTGGTACGCAAACCATTCGCGAATGTATACCCGATTTCAGGTCGTACTTGTGATTGAGTAACGCCTTCCATGTAATACTCGACGGGATCCTCAAGGGAAAGAACGTTCTTTTGTTCGCGGTCAACTTCTGCAAGCATTGAATAGAGCGTGGTCGACTTACCTGAACCGGTTGGTCCTGAGATAAGCACCAGTCCATGAGGGCGTCTTACCGCTTCGCGGATGAGGGCAATATTTGCGGTGGAAAGACCCAGCTTATCGAGCGAAACAAATCCTTCTTCGCGATCAAGAATACGTATCACCACCTTCTCGCCGTTATAGGAAGGAAACGTAGATACACGGAAGTCAATTTTGCGTCCTTCAATAGAGGCAGAGAAACGACCGTCTTGAGGTTTACGTTTCTCGTCAAGACGTATAGAAGAGAGTACTTTCACGCGCGCTACAAGCGAGCGGTGAGTCTCGAGTGGTAGCACCACTGATGTGTGCAGGATACCGTCCACGCGATAACGCACACGAACGCCATTACTGGTCGGCTCGATGTGAATATCTGATGCATTTCCATCAATAGCATATCTGAGAATTGTTGAGACCAGCTTGATGGCGGGAGCGTCTTCTTGGATTGCTCCCGCTCCTGAAAGTGATGGGGTCGCCACCTTTTCATTAAGATCCAGAGACTCGTTCGCTCCCCCTTCATCCTCTGCCGGAGCGCTTGAGCCTTCCGAGTGCAAATCAGTGAGAGCCTGATCAACGTCACCACCCAACCCTTTGTACATGAGCTTTACCTTTTCGAAATCCTTATCCGAGATTTGGAAAATTTTAAACGGCGTACCTGTCTTACGGGTAATGAAGTTGAGGGCATCTACGGCGCTCAGGTTCTCTGGATCAACCATTCCCACATCAAGCACACCATCAGTGAGCGACAGCGGTACCACTTTGTAGTGGAGCGCTGATTCTTGAGGAATGTATTTCAAGACACTGTATGGAATTTTTTCGGACCCGAGTTCGCGAGTCGGCACTTCGTGCTCATCCGGTGTTTCATAGGTAATACCGGCGTCTACGCGTGCCTTTGCCGCAATCGCTGTAGCATCAGTAGGCATAGGTTAGCGTGCGCGCGAACCTGGAGGCGCAGTAAGCGGTACTTGAGCTGGAGGTGCACTATCTTGCGCTCCAATCGCACGTGGCAGAGCACTGGTAGTACTCGTTGATCCTTCAAGTGGTGCAAAAGGATTGCGCCTTCCTACCGGTTCAGAAACAATTTCTGTGCGGAAATCTTTCAGGCTGGCAAAAGACTGGTCGCTAAAAATAGTTCCCGTAAGCTGAATGCTGCGCAACTGCAGGAGTGAGTCGAGAATGGCACGTTCTTCTGCAGATTGCGACACGGTCTCTGAAGATAGTGCAGAGTCCGAGACAGGTGCGCCTCCTCCGGTCATGCCGTACCAAATAAACCCAGCGATTAAGATGCCGACGACAGCGAGAATTATTTTGTTGCGTTTGAGGAGATCTATCATAGTGATTATTTGAGCCAGTAGGTTCTGAGAGTCACCGTATAACGATAGAGCGGCTCAGCTTGAACAATCTCTTTACCATCTTCGCCTTTAATAGGTGCAACTCCCTCTGGATCGATGGTGAGCCCTACTAGGTCAACAATGCGCAGACTGCTCTCCAGATCCTTGAGGAAAGTCATGAAATTTGGGTAGGTGCCACGCGTAGCAAATTGAAGCGTGAGCGAATCGTATCGTGTCGCCTGTGCTGAGAGTGTCCCAATAACGGTCTGACTTTGCTCGAGCGAGGCGAGGTCACGATTAATAACTACGTTTTGCACTGCCATGCCGTAGCGACTCGCCAGGCTATCAAGGTCGAGTACGAGTCGTACGTTATCCACGTGGTCAGGAAGTAGTCGCGTCAATCTATTGAGTTGTTCGCTGGTGAACGTGTTGTAGCGGGAAAGAAGCGAACGCTTAAGTTCCTGCATCTCTTTGGATTTATCGAGTGCGCCATCAAACTGCGCGATTTCGCTCTTCAGCACGTCAACTTTATCGTACGTAGGCTTCGTGTATACGAAGAACACTCCCGTCGCGATACCTAACATAATAATGGTGGTAAGTACTTTACTCATGGTGCAAATAGTGGAACTCCTTCTTCAGGTTCTTGTGGAACTGGCACGGTACCCTGCCCTTGCGCTGCCTGATCTATTGGTAGAGCGCGTCCAGAAAGTGTGTTCGCATAGCGAATGGCGGCAGGAATAACGGTCGCAGCAAGGTCGAAGCGGACACCTTCGGCCTCACGTGTAATATTTGAGAAGATAGGGCTTGAAATGGCTGCGTGTTTGCCTAATAAATCAGCCTGCAGAGCGATCGAGTTCACACTTTGTGCCAAACCTTGCAACTTCACCTCTGGTGCCTCGGCTTGTGTGTTGTATGAAAAATTCTTGAAAGACACCGTCTCCAAGGTGAGCTGTTCTAGCAATGTAAAGATGAGTGAGGGTGCGGCGTGCTTGTTGAGGATTTCCTGGGCAGCCTGCATACGATCATCAAGTCGGGTCAACTCCTGAATCAGCGTTGGTTCGAAGGCTTCTTGGGCACGAACCAACTGCTCGCGCTTGCTCGCAAGACTCGATTGTAGGAACTGCACGTACAGGAACACCCCGACACCAAGAGCAAGCGACGCCACCAGCATGACCGTAGAAAGCAATGCAGCCAAATCAAACATGCCCGAACCGCCACCAGGCGTGAAGCGTTGCGAATTGCCTAGACGAGCTGCATCGTCTGGAATGAAAGAGGATTTTATATTTGATTCCATACACTAGTTCTCTGAAAGACGCCTCAACGCAACACCGAGAGCAACCGCAAACACTGGCCCGATAGAGCGCAGCACATCATCAAGAAATGATGGAGCTTATACTTTTCAAAATGGACTCGCCATATCAACTTCAAAACTAAGCGCTTCTTGCGAGGCAAGA
>JAGOVW010000012.1 GCA_018060545.1 Minisyncoccota bacterium | reverse complement strand
ATGCTGGCGCAGGCACGGTGGTGATGAACCAGCTCGTCAGAAAAAAGCACGCCGTTACCAACAGCAGCACAAGCGCCGTGGTGCTGAAGTACGCGAGAATGGCGAGTGATGTGCCGTACACTGCGGAGCCGATATACTGAGCGGCCAAAAGTCCCCAGCGTGATGAGCAGAGCTTTTCTGCCGCCGCTACGAAGATGCCCATAATGACCATCGGCACAAACCCCGTCACAAACACACAGACAATAAACGTCGTCTGGAGCCACGAGGGTAGTCGGTAACAGAAGTGGCCAAACCAACGCACTATGCCGCTCTCGGCAATAGATGCGCCAATATGTGCGAGGGCTAACTGCAAATGTTGCCAGAAGGTTAGTTCTTGTTCGTCTACCACGTTGTGCACGGTGTGCTCCTTGTCCAAGACCAGAAATACATTAGCACACAAGTGTGGAATAAGTACAGCATCGTTCGTGAATGGTACACTTCCACGCATGTCGCTATCGTGGGGTGTACTCTGCGCGTTCATAGCACTCATCGGCTGGGGTCTTGGCGATTTCTTTATACAGCGCGGCATGCGCCTCGTTGGTTTCTATCAAACGCTCTTCATCATTACCGCTGCGAGCACACCCATACTCCTCCCCTTTGTATACGGTGATCTCATCCATTTGTCCGCGAGCAATCTGTACGCACTATTCACGCTGAGCATCATTATTTTTCTGTATGCAAAAGTACTTTTTTCTGCGTTCGAGGAGGGGAAAATTTCTGTCGTAGAGGCGGTTATCGGTGTGGAACTGCCTCTTACGGTAGCATTAGGCGTCTTTCTCGGTGGTGAGCGCATGAGCCTGGTGCAGTTTCTGCTCTTCATGGTTATTTCAAGCGGCCTACTCCTTGCGGTCACTACTCACTTTGGTGCTCTTCGAAAAAAGGCGCGGCTTTTCGAAAAAGGTGTGGCACTGGCACTTTTGGGTGCGGTGCTTTCCGCGCTCACGAATTTTTATGTAGGTACCAACGCGCAAACCATTTCACCCCTGATGACCATTTGGTTTACCCACGCCGTTATTGCGGTGATATGCCTGTGCGCACTGTTTTATCGCGGAGAGCTGCGTGCGTTGCCGCGTAACATTAAAAAGCATCCGCTTCCACTCCTTTCCCTGTGCCTTTTCGATAATGCAGCATGGATAGGATTTGCATTTGCAACGACACTCATTCCCATTTCGCTTGCAGTTACCATTTCGGAGTCATATATCGCCCTTGCCGCGCTCTTGGGATATTTCATCAATCGCGAAAAACTGCGTGCGCACCAATTCGCTGGAGCTTCACTTGCAATTGTGGGTGTGATTGCACTTGCGAGCACGCTTTAATGCAGACAGAAAAGAGCTCCCGCATGCGGGAGCTCTCGAGTGAGAAACTATGGACCTAGAAACGCCGCTTGTCGGCTGCACTTGGTCCGTACGATCCGATGACAACGGGCGTGCCGAACGCATCAGCGAGCCGCTGTATTAAATCAGCGGAACTGAACGGGGCTGGCTCGTATCTCGGAGTAGCACGATTCAGGAATGTGGTGAGTCGCTCCTGAAACGCCAGGTAGGTAAGTGACGGATTGACGGGCAAGCGGTGCACGACGATGTCGGTGTTTCCCTGCGGTGAATACCCATTACAGATATGCATGGCAATACCGTGCGGAAGTGCATCGTACTGATCGAGATGAGTCACGACGAGTCCATCAACGCCGCCCGAGACTTCAAGTGCGTAGCGCAGAAGGACCATGTCGAGCCACCCAACGCGAAACTTCCCTTGCCATTCATGCTCGCCATTGCAGCGGTCCACGAAGTAGCTTGCTGGAAGCCCAGAGGTTTCAGTTGGGAACGGCCCGGCACCATGCCTGGTGTGATATGCACGCATCACGCCAAGTTTCTGCACCTCACCCTCGTAGCCAATTTCTTGGAGCAAGGTCTGCGCATTGTGCGGCGTGGTGGTACTCCAGGTAGTGTGCGGATGAAATCCACGCCACTCGTCCAAGAGCACCCCTTGCGCACCTTCAAAGATGAGCGAACCGCGCTGAGCCAACTCTTTCAAATGGCCAGACGGCACAATGCGCACTTCCTGCGCGATAGAGTGCATGATCTCTGCAGTCTCTATTACCGAATTCGGATGATGCAGAACTGCCGCTCCATACCCAGATCCATCCAATGCTTTCACTTGCTCGGTGTATGGCATCAGCCGCTTCGACAATGCCGCCATCGCCTCCTGTTGCAACCGAAGCCGCGACGTGAGATGGCGTAGGTCCCTCAAGTCATCGATGCGTATAACCGCTTCAGGGTATTCAATGGACATTTTCATTGCTTCACCAATGCCCATCCCGCAACTACCATGCCTTCCTGCGCCACGCGCAATTTCGCGAAGTCGGTTAAGCGCGCGGTGCATTGGTGTTACCACCATTGCCCGCTCGTCAATCGCGATACGCGACAGTGCATTGCGGCACCCCAACCCTGCTAAAAGCTCTGCTTCTTTCACGAGCTCCATTGGGTCGACGAGCACAAATCGCGAAAGAAAGGTTTCGACACCGGGCACAAAAGTGCCGCTACCGAACTGTGCAAAACCGTGAGTACGCCCATCAGGCGTGACCACGAAATGCCGCGCCTGCGCGCCACCATTGAAACGCACCATGGCCGATATGCCGCCTTGGCGCGCCAGATAGTCGACGGTCGTCCCCTTGCCGGCGTCGCCGAAACCAAGATCAACGACGATAGTCGCTTTCTTTTTCATTGCGCATTCCTCTGCTGTTGTGTCTGTATTGCCTGTGGCGACTCCACCCAAAAAAGAATGGAGGCGCCCACAGGGCGCCTCCAAAGATTTTGCATAAACTTGTGTACTCTGTCAAGCAAACGCGCTTGTCGATACGTTTGCAACAACGGCCTGTGCGGCAAACGCCTTGAGCGCTCGCTTCACATCCTCGATTCCCTCCTTAGGGACCGCCCGCTCGTGCATGCCCTTCAAGACCTGCGCAAGCTTTTGCTTGCCGGATTGAATTGCCATCACGCCGATTGCAGCCTCGGTGGTCCAGCGCGCATCCGACAGACGGATGATATGCCCATCCGGAATGCACGTGCGCCACTTCGCAAGGATGACTTCGTCGGCATAGTTCCCACGACTTTCTCCCGTTGCAGCAACAGCCGCCTCGGGTGAGTACGTGAAGGTGAACGCCGTTTGATCACTTGCAGGGCCGGTAACATTCTTCTTGGCAACGCCAGAGAAAGTCTGCACTTTGCCGTCGATATCGAGCTCGACCTTGAAAGGAATGTCCTTCCGGTCGCGCTCGTGATGCGCATAGTTCTGCACGTAGACCGTGTACTTGCCAGGTTGTGCAGCTCCTTTTGCCCAGCGGATATTCTCCACCGGTTCACGGGTCTGCGGGCCGCCAGCATTGCGATCCACATCGAGCTCTCCGCCGCAGCGCGAATTGCGCGCGCCGAAGTAGATGTGGTCACCTTTCGGTGTCACCACGTGCAGGTCGAGATCGTCGAACGTGTTCCAAATCAGGGACGCACGAATCGAGCAGTTCTCGAACCGACCGCCGGCCTTCAGAAGGCGCTGCCGAATCTCGGCATCAATGTCTCCTTGCCGATCGGCAAACGACTTGCCGGGATAGATGAGGAAGGTGTGAAAGCCTTTCTGCAACTCGGCGAAAATCTTCGGCGTCGGAATATCCGCGCGTAGATTGTCGCCAATGAGCCGCTTCACTTCGTCCTTCTTCACCATGGGGTACGGGGCTTCGTCTCCGGTAAAGAAGCAGAAACCCTTTTGTCCGCGCTTGGTGATCGCGTCGATCTTCGTCTTGCGCGCCAGAAAATAGGCGAACAGCTCGTACGATTCTTCGCCCGTGCCGCCGCCGCCTTCTTCGAGCCAGAGACGCTCCAGATCCTTGTCCATACGATCATCGGATTCGAACTGGCCGATCTGCAGCGGCGCCCGATCCACCGTCGCGTCACCAATCGCCGCAAACATGAGCTGCGGATACTGGATAGCTTCCGAGAGAAAGAGCGCGCCGAGAAAAGGCATTGTCTGTTCGTAGATGACCTTCGCATCGGCACCGCGTGATTTCGTCACGTCCATGCCAATTGCAATCGGAGTCACCGCCGGCATCACTGCCGTATCGAGGCACTCGCGCACCACGTTCAGTGGATTGAGGTTCTGGTGAACAGAACCACGGCCACTTCGCGTTGCTCGGTCCGAATAGTCGAAGGCACGGGCGCTGTCGCGATAGCTGCTCAGAGCCTGCCGCGCATCGTCATGACTCTTGATTCGTGCGTCGTCACCCATGGGGTTAATCCTTTGCTACGTTGAGGTGAAGGAAGCGACGCTCCCACAGACTATCTTTGAGCCTGTTTTGAGCATCGTAGAGCTGCTTCGCATCGTGTGGGCGTCTCTTAGGATGCTTCCACACCATGTTCCGCAGAAACTGCCGAATTTTTGGTTCGACAGAATCGGGCATTTCATCGCTGTAAGGGTCACCCCCCACAAGCCAGATGAGTGTCTTTCCCAGGCAGTAGATGTCGGTCCAAGGACCAACCTCTCCGGAGTCCCGCACTTCGGGAGCTTCGAAGATACCGCCTGAGGCAGTGATGCGTTCGCCAGTTATGGCAGGACGAAATACTGCCTTTCGCCACCCCGTGAGAAACACGGTGTGATTGCTTGGCCGTATCCGTATCTTATCCGGCGCGATGTTGCCATGGATGATGCCGAGTGTGTGGTAGTACCACATGAGCCCAAGCATACGATCCATGATCCACACCATATGGCGCTGATCGAGACCATTCCGATGCAATCTATTCGCACGCAACTCTTCGAGCGTGAGCCCGGAGAAGTAGCGTGTAATGATGCCGACACGGTCGCCCGCTGAAAAGCGCGCAAGCATGTACGGAACATTGCGCCAGTATCCTACATCTGCGCGATGCAGAATGTCGAGCAAGCGAATCTCATTCAAGACCATCGCGCTGTCGTCTGCAGTATTCGCGAGCCGCATAACGACTCCCGCACTGCCACGATCAACCGCAATTCTGCCTTTGTAGAGGGTCGTTTGTTCGCCGATATGGAATTTCTCTCCTACGGCAAACTCCATGCCATCGACCACGATGTTCCGTCCCCGTGCGGGAACGAGCATCGAATAATCGTCGAGTGCGTAGAGTCCGCGCGCCGCTTTCGCAAGCGCATCATCGTAGAGCTGTTGCAGTTTCTCGCGTGCCGTACGTGCCGCCTCTTTATCCTCGAAAGACGAATACTTCGTGTCATCGAGTATGCCGAGCATCTCATCCATTTCTGGTTTCAGATGCACAGCAAGGAGGCGTGGCGGCAGCAAGACCGAGAGTTCCTTGAACGCGTCTTCTGGGCGATGTGCCTGCATGACGCGTTCATGGATTCGACTCAGGTCTTCATCCATGAGTGTCCTCCAGGGTGGAAAGTGAGAGCCGGCGGCAGGATTGCCGCCGGCTCATGGGATGCTGTGCGATCAGCCGTCAGAGCGCGTGTTTTGCAAACGACGGCGCACTTGCGCGCTGTCGTCTACAGATGCGGTGGGGCCGCGACGTCCCTTGTTCAGATCGTCCCAGGGAATCTGGGATCCGAGCATGAACAGAGCGCCAAGATACTGCTGCGCTTCGGGCCCGTCGGCGATGTCCTTGACCTTCATGATCGAAACGACATAGCGACACAGATTGGTCTCGAGCCGCGGATACGTCGCCGAAACTTCCACTCCCAGCTGCCGAAGCATCTGGTCGCGGTTCGCGGCGCCGATGAGAGCAGGTAGCCGAGGATTCTCGAGCATGCTCTTGATCTGCATCGCGTCGTACGCGAGAGCGGAAGCGATTTGCACGCCGGTGCCGGCAAAGACCTTGTTGATTTGGTCGTTGAAAGCATCGGCCGCATCACGCAAGGCACTCGTCTCGGGCGGTTGCATCATGCCCGGAGGCATACCCATGCTACCGCCACCTGCGAGCGCCGCGAGTGCGCTCATCATCATGGCCGGATTCGCTGCGCCCTGTTGCCACGAATCCACCCAGGCCTTCAGTTGAACCTGGAAAGATGTAATCGCGGGCCAAAGATGCTCGTTGATCCGACGAAACAATTGATTTCGCCGCGCATCAGTCACAAAGTTTCCTTTGAGACCAGGAACAGCTTCGAAGATTTCAGCGTAGTTGCGCCTCGTCATCATTTCGCGGAGCGCGAAAAAATCGGAAGGAACAGGTTCGGCATTCTCATCCGCGAACGATTCCATACGCTTCACGAGTGCATCGGGGATGTCGTAGAGCCCGAGCCGATTGGCCAAGGCAGTGCGCATCGCCGAAACCACCGTGGACTGCTCAACCTTCAATACGCCGCCTGTGCGCAATGCACTCAGTAGCGAGTCGTCGGTGAGAGCGGCCGGCAGAATGTCGGATGCCCCAAACGCCATGGCTGGCGTAGCGGCGACCGTCTTCGTTTCGCGCAGCTGGCTGATCGCTTTGTTGGCGATAGCAAGCGGCGTGCCTTGCAGAACACCCTTGAGCGCCGCATCCGGCGACATAGCGGCGTCCTTCAGAAGGGCGATCGCTTGGTCACCAGGCTCGCCGACGATGGGCTTCAGCAATTCGGTCACTTCCGCGACCGGCTTGCCCAAAGTCGTCGCAAACGGCGTGATGTAGGCAGTCCATGCTTCCGGCAGTGCTGGAGCAGTGCTTTCCGTGGTCATTCTCGTCTCCTTGGTTTGGTTAGGAACGGCTATGTACACAAGTTGTCAAAGTGCCGTTACCGCGCGCAACAATGCTACAAAAATGCAGCAACGTCAACACTTGGGTGTTTTTGGTGCCGCTTGCAGTTAGTGTGTAAACGACACCTCTAACGCCACTGTATACCTCCCCCGTTTAAGTGTCAAATATACACTTATTTGTGGTGTTGATAACTCATGTCGAAGTCCGCACGTCTTTTTTTTAAAAGACGTGTTAGAAGGTCACGTGTTGTAAACTCTTAGACCGACTCGTCAACTACAATTTTCGATTTACCTCGCTCAGTAATCGGAAGTGTAGCCATAGTCTTTATCGAGACACTCGCCCCCTCCCCTACAAGCACCTGGATGTTGTGGAGAATTTTCCGCTCCGTCTCTTCTGAAAACGCCGCTCCAGGCACCACGCGCACTTCAAATGCAGTAGCTGCACATTTTGCAACCTGGTACTGCACAATCTGGTTCATAAAACTGTCGAGCGCTCCGTCGAATTCCAGATGATGAATCACTCGCTGCCCGGCGGTGAGCGTGGCAGAGTAGCGCCCTTCCACAAACAAGCGCGGCGTGCGCAACCCACACGCGCACGCGCGTGTATCGAGTATCCCCTGATCCCCCACATCATAACGAATAAAAGGCATTTTGTAATTCAGAAGATCCGTTGCTATCACTCTCCCCCGCTCGCCGGGTGGGAGCGGATTCCCTTCTGGATCTACAATTTCAATAATCGTTGACTCTACATTTATGTGCATCCCGTTGTGTTGCGCACACTCCGTCGCCACGGGGCCAACTTCCTCTGCGCCATAGCGATCGTACACTTCACACATGAACTGCTTCTCCAAGTATGCGCGCGCTGCGGGCGTGAGCATTTCACCCACGCTGGACAGATAGCGCACCGTAATACGCGGCAAGGCAGGCTGTTGCTCTATAGCGCGCGCTAGCTCAAGAAGAATCGACGGGTAACTTTCGAGTATGTCCGGCTTAAAGGCGGCAATCGTACGAACGCTCTCTTCAGTATCCTCAAGAAACTGCCGCACTGAAAGCGCGAGTCTATTTGGATAACCACGCGCAGCAATTTTGATCCGCGCGATCCGCACCCCTTTCAGAGTATGGACCCACGGATGATCCCAGAAGTAAAACCTGTGCACGAGAAAGCCGTGGTATCGCGGTATGCCTAGCAAGCCACTGACCAAGATTGATAGTGGCTTCCCTGATGTACCCGACGTATGTCGCCACGTACCATAGGTGGGCTGGCTCGCATCAAGGTAGTCATCAACCGGACGGCTGATGTACATCGATTTTGACGTTACCGGCAGACGGCTCAAATCGTCCACAGAGCGAATCGATTCAACGTCGACCCCTACTTCTTTAAAAAGATTCTTGTAGAAACGCACCTGTGAAGCACTGTGCACGAGCAGTTGCCTAAGCCGGCTCGACTGGTATCGTCGTATTGCTTGGGGTGATCGCCAGTGCGTCGTTCGAAAGCGCCACTCAAACAATGCTCGTTTCATTCTCCGGTACAGCATACGACTAAAACTCTCGCACGTAGTAGCGCATTTTCCCACTCGCACTAGTTTCAATATGCGCCACCTCTTCAATGGTGAGGTGCGTTTCTGGATGCAGCTTCCGCGCAAGTCGTGCGGCTAGACGTTCTTTTTCTTCTGCGTATTCTGGCCCAGGAACGACGTACACATGAATGCAATCTGGAGACTTGTGCACAATTTGAAACAATTGCACAGCGTTTGCGTACTCATTAAAGAGTACCGAGACTTCCGTAAGCGTTAGCGTATAACCATCGTGGTGTGAAATGAGTGTTGGTGTGCGACCCGTGATCGTAATCGTTTTAAGTGTACGACCACAGAGACATGCGTTCACTCCAATCGTTCCTTGGTCGCCATTATGGTAGCGAATAAATGGCATCACCCGGTAACCCAGGTGCGTTACCACCACCTTTCCCTCAACACCATCGGGAAGCGGCTTTCCTTCAGCATCTACAATCTCAACAAGCAAGTCTTCCTCATTAATGTGCATACTCCCTCGCTCACATTCAAATGCGATGCAGCTGCTTTCCTGCGAACCATACGCCAGCGCCACCGGTGCACCGAGTGTTTTCTCAATATAGGCCCGCATCTCTGGCGGCACGCTCTCCCCTGTCGCCACGAGCGCTTTCAACGGAAGCGTCTTGCCGGTTTCTTCCATAAAACGACCGAGTGCAACCGCTGAGGATGGAAACATGTACAACACTGCCCCATGCGGAGCACGCTTCATAAGCTTCTCCTCAAGGGCTCCAAATCGTTCTGCCACATCATGATACCCGCGCAGGTACACAAAGTGCGGCTTATGAAAACGCTTTTGCAGATGAATATCTGCACGAAAAATGACGAGCGGATAGCGTATACCACGCGACGCTACATAACACTGGCGATCACGAATTGCCCACAACGCAAGTAATGTGCCGCGGTCTAGAAAGAAAGTAAATGGAACACCTGTTGACCCCGACGTACGGTCACGCAGGCTTGTAGTAAGAAGTGTCCGATCGCAATACGTCTCGATGGGTAGCGTCTTAAAATCAGACCGTGAAATAACGGGAAGTTGCGACAAATATTCTCGGTACGTTTTCCCGGTATGGGGCTGCTGCAGAAACACCTTCTTCCAAAAAGGAATCTGTGCCGCCCGTGCACACAAGTGTGCTAGACGCGTTTCAGTAAGTGCATCAAGCTGCTCGCGACTCCAGTAGGTTGAGCGTTTCAGGGCCCAGCGGTCTATCAGATACGGAATGATATTGAATGGCCAATGATTTAAGAAGGCGGAGGTCCAAAAAGCATCGCTGCGCCACCACTCACGCGCAAGGGTTTTGGCAACCACGAAATTAGTTAGTGTTTCAAACATAATGTTTCTTGCATTCGCTTTCCAGATCGCCTTGGAAAGGCCGGCAAGGACTTCATATTACTATATATGTGGTATGACCATGCGAAACAGCATAATCTGCGCGGCAAGCCTGATTCTGGTTATTTTCGCAACCGTCAGTGTCATTTCTTCGGGAGAAGACTGGCACTCCTCTGTATCTCTCTCCACCCCCACACCCGCCTCGGAAGATATGCATGCTGAGCGGAAAAAAGACATAGTTCATTCAGTGCCGCATGATGATGCCTTCGCACTGGCGGAATCCCTCTTTCGTAATCAACTTGACAGCTATGGCCGACGTAGCGAATTACCCATTGCGGTATATCAGCGCTTCTACCCCACACTCGGCCTAGATGCCTTAAAAATGATATTGAGCGAGGATGAATACTGCCACGCAGAGGCACACAGCCTGGGGCGACTCTTGTATAAAGAAACGGGAGGGGACTTGTCGTATGCACTCTCATTGTCAGAAGATACCTGCGCAAGCGGCTTATTCCACGGAGTTCTGATGGAAGCATTTGGCGACATAAAGCAACGGCATGGCATTCGTCTAGACGCCTCTGAGATACGTGACTTTGTCATCAATTTTTGTGAAGACCCGAAGGGGAGGCCTTCCGACGTAGTAAAAGGGGACTGTATTCATGCGATTGGCCACGCTGTAGCGTATCTTGCAGATTACGACATCCCTTCGAGCCTTTCGCTGTGCAACGCCTATCTTGATGCTGGCAGTCGATACTACTGTGCCACTGGTTTATACATGCAGACGTTTGAAAGCCCCAGTGAGGCACCGGCCCGCACCGAAGCACCCATGGTGTGTGGCCGCTATGACTACCCTGCCGCCTGTTATCGCTACGCGCTGCGCATACCATTTAAAACCGACCCTGAAAGCATTCTCGCATACTGCAATGCTCTCCCGAGTGGCACAGAGCGCAATGGATGTTTTCATGGAGCAGGCAAAATATTGGGAAATACTATCAACGACACGCCGTCCCTTCTTTCCACGTTCTGCGCATCGGCGAATGTCACCGATAGCAGGATGTGCGTCGAAGGAGCAGTGGGACACACCGCCTCCTTTGAAGGGCAAGCGTCCACCAGCGCGCGTATTTGTACCACTCAAAAAGAACCATGGCGCGGATGGTGCGAACACGCAACAGAGGTGCGAAATTTCGGAATGGAGCGCGACTTCAGTACGTACGATGTGCGAATGAAGTAATTTCTTTATTTCCTCTCCCTTCTTTCCTCCTCCCCCCACTGCCAGCGCGGCGCCTCGCCTGTTTTGTAGCAAATCACCACCAAAAGTATCGATATGATGAGTACTGGGCCAACCACTCTAGAGAGTACCTCTTGCTCACTCTGCACACTGGAAAGCCGCGAGAGTATCAAGCCAAGCAATCCCGCCCACACTACAAGCACCAGCCACCCTTCTTTCGTTGCCGGTGTCCAACCCCAGCCATATCGTTTCCGTTTGAACCACAGAAAAGTAGTGTCGTTTTTCATGTATCCATTCTACACCTTACCGAAATACCGCATTACTTGGCCACCTTCTTTTTTGCAGGCACCACTTTTTTCAAAAACCCATTCATTTTCACAATGTTTTTGTAGTCCCACTGTATGTCTTTGGCCTGCTTCAGCCAGCGCTTCAGATCTTTCTTCACTACTTGTGATGCGTCACTGTAGCGCATTTCGGCCGCCTTAAAGCTGCCCTCAGGCTTCAAGCCTTCCTCATCAAATGATTGCCCGCTCCAAAAAAGGAGGCGCACACCGCCTTTAAGTGCGCTGTACCCCACTACAGGATTGCCGTCTAAAAACCATACCGGATGTGCGTGCCACACCTTATTCTCTGCACCCTTTAGGTGCCGCATGATTTCTGCGGAGAGCACGTCACATACCGCTCTATCGGACGGTGACAACTTGGTGTGATATTTCTCGATGTCAGCGTGGAGTTGTGGAAGTGCTTTGGTCATATAGTGGGAAACGGCTTACTTTTAATGCATGTACATCGTCGTGCGTGGGATTCTACACACTACCGAAACCACTGCAGCACAAACGCCGCTGCCAAAAGGCATACCAAGGCACCTCCTGCCGCAACGGCAATCTTTTTTACGATCCATTCAGGCTTGGTTCCGCCAAACAAAACCGCGCTCACCTGCGTCGGCAGCACAAACCCCAACCAGAAGAAGAACGCGAGGCCATATATGTTCCACTCCGGTGGGAATCCATTTAATAGAAGGGCGAATACACCCGACATGACCAGGGTGACCAAAAACTGCACGGCTAGCATCCAGCCCATTTGTTTTTGTGCAGCTTTCTGCTCCTCGGGTGCCACTTTATCGAATCCGTGGATTCTGCCCCACAGGTTACCGAATAATGGCATGTACCAAATAGCCCCGATGATAAATTGCAGCACCGTGGCGATCAGTATCGCCAATATTGGGAATGACATGGAAAAAGTGTAGCAGATTCAGCCCCTTTTACACATCAACCTGCACCATCCACTCAATACCGTATTTGTCGCGGAACATAGCAAAAAAAGGATCTTCTGGATTGTCCGATGGCGGCACCTCCACACTTCCTCCAACGGAAAGACCATTAAACAGCGTGACTGCCTCTTCGCGGCTCTCTGCGCCAATGACAATCTTAGACCGGTTTTCATTTTCATTCGTGCGTCCCATGCTTTCCGGGACATCATTCGCCATCAAGGTGCTAGTGCCAATCGGAAGCGCGATGCTCATTATTTTGTTTTCCTCGCTCTCGGGTACTGGAAACTCAGGGCCGGCAACATCTTTGAAGCGTGTTACCTGCGTAAATTCTCCGCCAAATACTGATTTATAGAACATGAACGCCTCTTCTGCATTGCCATTGAAATTAATGTGTGGGTTTATTTTTGCCATCACTCAATTGTACAACATTTACCTCTCTCGAGCCCAGTTTCCCAGACTCGTCCTTTCTCCTTGTGTGAAGTGGAGGCGACGAGATTGTTTGTACTCTTTCCTATGCTAAGCGGAGGGTGAGAAGCGAGCCGTGTGCAGCTTCGCAAGGCCGGAGCGCGTCGGCGCGAGGCAGGGTCGAAAGATGCATCAGCAGATGCAGACTTTTGACCGAGATTCGGTCAGGCGTTCTGCCCGCGCCGTCGCGCGAGCAGCCGCACGACCCTAGCTCGCGGCCTCGCGTGCTCGCTCGGCAACGCTCCGCTTTTCGAATCTCTACGCAGTGTGCGCAGGCACACTGCTCACCCCCGCACAGTCATCGCTGCGCTGTCTGTGCGGAGGGTGAGAGATTCGAACTCTCGGTCCGGTTTCCCAGACTCGTCCTTTCCAGGGACGTGCACTAGACCACTATGCGAACCCTCCGTGGGTTGGATTATACCCAACTTTGCACTACTGCACAGGTAAGCCTAGAGGTACTCCTCGCTGTATTTCACCATCGCTTTTTCAATCATCTTCAAACCCTTTCCTTTTTTGGTGGCCCGGTAGGTGCCCTCTTCGGTTTTTTCTACCAACCCCTGCTCTTGGAGCTTGGTGAGCTTCAGCGTGAGCGTGCGCGAAGAAATGTCGCCTAGCCACACCTCAAGCTCTGAGAATCTCTTGGGCCCTTCAGTAAGAGCGCGCATGATGAGCATCGTCCAGGTATCCGAAAGGAGCTCGGCAACTTTGGTGATCGGGCACGATTCTTTGGGGCATTCAGCCATATGCAGAGAGCATAGCAAATACATGCGTACTTTACAATGTAAAGTAACTGTCGTGCAGCGTGTTATTCACTTTACTTTGTAAAGTAGCACGCTACGCTTCAGCTATTACTCTTTACAACACATGTATGGCACCACTCAACATTAAAGTAATTATTGGCAGTACGCGCGAAGGTAGGTTTGGCGACAAGGCAGCTGCCTGGGTTACTGAACATCTTGCAAAACAAGAAGGTATCGTTGCAGAAACGCTCGACCTGCGCGACTACGATATGCCGCTCTTTAACGAGCCGGTAAGCCCCGCATTCAAGTCGGCGCCATTTGCACACGAAGCGGTGGCGCGATTCACCAAGAAGATTGCTGAAGCAGATGGGTACATCATTGTGACACCGGAATACAATCACTCCACCTCAGGCGCACTCAAAAACGCCATGGACTGGGTATACCAAGAATGGAACGACAAGCCGGTAGCATTCGTTGCCTACGGATCAGTCGGTGGTGCGCGCGCCGTAGAGCACCTTCGCCTCATCGCTATTGAATTGCAGATGGCACCAATCCGCGAAGCGGTACACCTCTTAGGTAACGACTACTTCGCTACCGTATTTGGCAAATCAACGCCTGCAGAGCTCTTTGCAAAGTACGACGAAAAGGCAGACGTGATGATCCAGCAGCTCACAAAGTGGACACGTGGCCTCAAGGGAATGCGGGGGTAATCATTGATTGCATAGGTTCAAAAAGTACAGCCGGAGCGAATGCTCCGGCTGTGTGTATAGGATA
Organism: Minisyncoccota bacterium; assembly: GCA_018060545.1. Classification (GTDB taxonomy): domain Bacteria; phylum Patescibacteriota; class Minisyncoccia; order Phycocordibacterales; family UBA2100; genus JAGOVW01. The sequence goes on along the minus strand of JAGOVW010000012.1, from coordinate 5,572 downwards.
CAAAAGAGGAAAATTACCGGCGACCAGCGCGCGGCCGGTGCGACGGCTTGCAACGCTTGCCCCGTGAGTACGGCCCGTTCCAACGATGAGACACCTCGGACTTCTCCCCGCGCACCGCCATCCTCAAGGATTGCGTGTACGGGAGTGAGTAGCGGTCCTCCAGGTACTCGGACTCCGAGGGATCGGGCTCGCAGACGAGTGATGCTTCGTACGCTTCCCACTCGTAGTCCGGGAACTCGTACTGAGGATACTCGTCGTACCAGTCGTTGATCTCGGCCTGCTTCGACCGATGCATACGCTCCTCATTCGTCAGAATGGGTTCGTAGTCATCGTAGAAATCATGGTCGTACCCACCATCCTCGAAACGCGGATCCGGATCGTGCCAGTCGTGCACGTAGATACCAGACTTCGGGAACCGCGAGAGATGGTCGTTCTCATCATGCGGATCATGGCCGTTGAAGCCATGGGCCGACCAAATGACCGCGTCTCCTTCCCACGCTTGCCGCAGCTCCTCATCCATCGCCTTGAGCTCGCGCTCCACGCGGATGTCGTCTGCGGCATACTCAGGGTTCAAGACTGCCCACACGGTGTATGGATTAACGGGTTCAGAATGGCGCATGTTCGTTCCCGAACTTTTGAGATGCTTTGCCATTCGTCTGGTCTCCTTTTGTTTCCTACTGTAACTATCTATATAATACCATTATTGTATCTCTTGTCAATTATCGCTAGAGAAGTCCCCTTCATAGAGAGTGGTATAGTAGGCACGACCATGAAAATCATCACCTGGAACATGTACAACAAGAACAAACGCATCCCGGAGGCGATTGATTTTCTGAAGGAACAAGATGCGGATATTATCTGCCTCCAGGAACTCCCCCAACGGCACGCTCCACTCCTGGAAAAACTGGGTATGCACATCATGCTCAACGAGGAAATTATGCGCTTCCGCAATCCCAAAAAAGCCACTGAAAAACTGTACATGGTGATTGCATCAAAATTTCCCATCGTGAATCAAAAGATAGTCCCCCACCAATACCATTACGAACACGTCTCTGGTTTCGACACCACCTACGCGGATTACAAAGCCGATTCTCAATTTGTGGAAGTGGACGCGCCACAAGGCAAATTTCGCATATTCAACACGCACTTTAAGTGCGAGGCGGGCCCCTACCACCGCCTCTCGCAGTTTCGCGAAGTGGTCGAGAGCCTGAGCCGCGTACGCATGAATATTATCTGCGGCGATTTTAATACTTTTGGCAAACCATTCCTCAACCTGTTCGTATGGAAATACTTCGGCTACAAACTGCACGAAATTCAGATTCACGAGCGCAACATCTTGCACGCCCTCCTCGATTTGTACCAGCTGAAAAACCCCTTTCGCCGCACTATCACATTTTGGAAGGTTCCGAATCAGCTTGATTACATCCTCGTGCCATTGCACCTCACCGTACTAAGGCAAAAGCGGCTCGGACTCCATGGCTCCGATCACTTCCCACTCTTACTTGAAATCGCCTAGCGTATGTTCTCACTCAAAACAAAACTGCGCGCCGAGAGAAAGGGTTGGGATGACATTGTGGCGGCAATACAGCCGACCGATGTGATCCTTCTCGACCTGGATGGCGTACTAGCGGCAGACGCCGATGCACACGTGCAGCCAATCCCACGCACGTATGTCGAACGCATGGCCACGGTTGCGCGCATCTTCTTGGTCACCAACACACCGAATCGATCCCGTGCGCAAACCTGCGCCGATGAACTCGGTATTCCATTGATTACCTCGTCACACCGTAAGCCAAGTGCACGCATACTTGAAGATGTGCCCCACGCACCGAACACCCCTTTTATTGTTATTGGCGACAAGTTCTCAACGGACGTCCTCTTTGCATACGCTATTGGAGGACGCTCCTTCCTACTGAAGGAGCGTCTCACACACAAAAACGACCGATGGGTCATCAAACTGTCCTACGTGCTGGATGATGCCCTCTCCACAGTATTAGGATTGTGGTAGTGCGCCCAAAACAGGCGCGCATACTGTGCTGCACTGATGTACGAGAACGCGAGGGAGAGAAGCGCGACTGGTAGTACCAACGTTTCAAGGAATGTCCCTTTCCCAAAAGAAAGAGCAGCCAGTGCCAGTAGGATCAGCACAAAAATGAGTGCCGTTTTTACCTTCGCCGTGGTAATTGCTTGCACCACCAATCCTTGGGCCGCAAACACTCCTCGTACACTATCTATAACCAGGTCACGCACTATGAGTAGAAGAATGACGACGGCCGGAATAATGCCTGAACCATAGAGCATCACTAAGAAAACGAAAGTCAGTACTTTGTCTGCCAGAGGATCAAAAATCTTCCCAAAGTCAGAAATAACCTCCCAGCGACGTGCCAGATATCCATCCGCAAAGTCGGTGATGGCAGCAAGCGCGAACAGAGCGAAAAGCCACTCGTATAGATTGAGCGGAGCAAGCGGGACGAGCGCAATCGCAACCATGGTGAGCAGAATACGCACAATGGTCAGCACATTCGGTATGGTTTCTCTCATAGTGCGGTGCACCTACATGCGCATGTCATTCAATGCGGCGATGCGTTCTTCCATAGGTGGGTGTGTGGCAAATAGCTTGGCCACAAATTTCCCTGCCTGCTCTTTGCCAAATGGATTAGAAATAAACAGGTGCGCCGTTGCCGAACTCGCGTGCGCCATAGGGGCGCTGTATGAACTAATTTTCTGAAGTGCGGAAGCAAGACCATCGGGATATCGGGTGAGAAGCGCGCCAGAGGCATCTGCGAGAAATTCGCGTTTGCGAGAAATGGCGAGCTGCATCAACTGTGCTGCAATCGGTGCAATAACGAGCGCCACGATTGCAAGAATTGCCAAGAGACCACCGTTCTTACTATCACTGTCACGATTGCCGCCAAAGACACTCATGCGAAAGAACATATCACCGATAATGGAGAGAAAGCCTACCAACACCACAGCAACCGTCATCACCAAAATATCCCTGTTTCCAATATGTGACAGCTCGTGTGCAATAACACCCTCTAGTTCTGCTCTGTCGAGCACCTGCATCAACCCCGTCGTCACCGCTATTGCCGCATGCTTTGCATCGCGTCCTGTAGCAAATGCGTTTGGTGCCGGTTCATCAATCACATACACGCGCGGCTTTGGGAGCCCTGCCGTTATAGCCAAGTTCTCCACAATTCGATTCAATTCTAGGTACTCTGGCCCATCTGCTGGCTTTGCGCGCGCGGCCGCAATGGCTACTTTGTCGGAAAACCAGAAAGCGGAGATGTTCATACCAATGGAAAACAGTGCAGCCGTGTAGAGCATGCCGGGATTTCCGTACACCTCAGAGAGCACCCAGCCAATGCCGATTACGGCGAGGAAAAACACGCTCATCAGAGCCCACGTTTTTCGCACATTTGACGCGCGATGTGTATACAAGCTTGCCATGGGCACATCATACCTGGGTAACTCGCACATGCAAAAGGATGTATTTTAGCGAGGCACTGTGGTATCGTCGCGCCAGTTCCATCCTAGGAGATCCTGATGCACTTTTCCGAACTTCCCCCTTCAGTGCGTGTTCGTGTTGTCCCCGTCCTCGATGTCGCTTCCGTGGCAGAAGCACTTACCGAAACCATGGGTCCACACTTCCAGGGGTTCACGCACTGGATGCCTGCAATTGGGCACAGCGCCTCGGTGCGTGTACTGCTTACTGAACCGCATAGTGATGCCGTGCCTATACGTCATGCCACTAGTCCAGAAGCTGTTGCGAAAGAATTGTGCACTCAACTGCTGCCTGTAGCACGGTTCCCCGTACAGGGCCATCGGTCCCACCGTGTCTGGGAGATTCGCCGCGCACTCTTCAGCGGCCATGAAGCGGCCGTGATAATTGCGGGATGGAAATGATGAACCGGGCCCGCATGCAGCGCATGCGGGCCCATCAATTTACTTGCTATCATCATATCTATGAACGAACGCGCAGCGCGGCGGAAAAAACGAGAGACCGTTGCACAGTTAGTTGACCGATTCGTCCACGACCACAACACGCCGCACCCACCCGAGCGAATACCCATTGATACAGACGGCATTTCGCGTACCGGAAGAAGCATAGCCCTTGCTGCAACGCTAGCTACGGTCGCTCCGCCAACTGCCTTCGCACAGCAGCCACCTGCCGCCCAAGCCCAGGCAGAAGAGCTGTACATACAGGCCATGCTGAAAGATATGGAGCAGGCGCCCGCAAGTACACTCGCCGCTGATGTAGCCGAGATGTCTGATGCCGACCGCAAATGCCTTATAGATAACGTCTATCACGAAGCTCGAGGTGAAATACGAACAGGGCGCTATGCAGTCATTTTTTCTACGTTGTCTCGGGTGCTCAGTGGAAAGTATCCCAACTCAGTATGTGGCGTCGTGCACCAGCCATGGCAGTTTTCTTGGACCAAAGACGAGAAGATTCTGGCGCAGCGTATCAATCCGAAAGCATATCTCGAAATCGCGAGAGACGTTTTTAATCTCACCAAGGGGCGTACTATTGACGAGGCGGCCATCTTGGCTGGCATGGAAGCACAGCTGCCTCATGGGGCCATTTTCTACAAACGCGCGGGATTTGTGGGCTCGCCACGCGTGCAGGCATTCTTCGCAACACTGCAATCGGTGGGCACCGTAGGCAACCACGAATTCTTCGTAGTTCCTGAGAAAAAAGCTAGTAAGTAGGTTACTTTAGAAACTCACCTTAACCGGCTGCTTTGCTGCTTGTTCAGTAGCATCGAGCGCAAACAACGTCCCCTCTTTGAAGCCGAACATACCTCCCACGATGTTGCTCGGGAATGTCTGGAGTGCTGTATTGAGATCATTCACCACAGAGTTGAAGAATCTGCGCGCTGCCTGGATCTTATTCTCTGTGTCGGAAAGCTCACGCTGCAGTTCGATAAAGTTTGCATTTGCCTGGAGCGTTGGGTAATTCTCTGATACTGCAAATAGCGACTTCAATGCGCCTGAGAGCATGTTTTCAGCTTCTGCCTTTTCTGCTGGTGCCGTGGCATTCATCGCACGCGTGCGCATTTCTGTTACCTGGGTCAATGTGTTTGCTTCGTGTGCGGCATATCCTTTCACGGTCTCTACCAAGTTTGGAATGAGATCGTAGCGACGCTTCTGCTGCACTTCGATATCAGACGACGCTTCCTTGGTGCGATTAGCGAGCGCGACAAAGCGGTTGTAGATACTGATAAACCATACAGCAAGCACCGCAACGATTCCCAAACCAATAAATAGTGGTGTCATATGCAAAAAGTGTACCTCCCCAGTGATGAAATGCAACCCTCTTTTTTGGTGGTACACTCCCCTGGATGCCGTATGCAATTTTGCAATTCATTAGTGGCTTCTTGATGGGCGCCTCGGTAGTGCTGCTGCTTTTGGCCTTGTGGCAACGCTACAAACATTTCATTCTCTCGCCTTCCAACCACCGCCAGTGGACTAAAGATCAAGAAACGCTCCAAGGGGCAACCTTTGACGCGCAGGGGAAAACGTCAACAAAAACCAAGGGCGCCACCCGGGTGAAGCAATTAATTCCAAT
>JAGOVW010000001.1 GCA_018060545.1 Minisyncoccota bacterium | reverse complement strand
TCTTTCTCGAGGCGCGCGCCAAAGGCGCGCGCCGCGTTCGTCACTGTATTTGTAGTGCCATTTCCTGCCAGAGTGTCACCGATCACCACAGTCCCCACTTTTTTCTCTAGAACAATACGAGCTATGTGCTGGATTGCCCCCGAATCCTGAGGAATTACCGCATGCGGGAATGCCATAGAACCCCCCGTATCAGAAAGGGCTATGCCTATTTTTTTAGAGCCGTAGTCAATTCCGAGAAATACCATGTCCCCCAGCATACTCTATATATAGTGAGACACCACTAAACGACTTGGAAAAAACGCAACTCGACGGTAGTATACTGCCGTGGACAAGGAGGGGTGGCAGAGTGGTCTAATGCGCTTGTCTTGAAAACAAGAGTGGGGCAACCCACCGTGAGTTCGAATCTCACCCCCTCCGCCAAAATTCAGAATTCAAATTCCCGCCAAAAATATGGTCGGCGCGAAGCGCCGTCTGTTCTGCATTCCCCCCACAAAATCCTGATCCTGCAAGGATTCGCCACGCTCCGCGTGGCTCAAAAAGTACGGTTCGAGCTTCAATAATAAAGTTCGAACCGACTTTTTTGAATAAATGAAGTTTCTCTTCATTTATTCCCTCGTTTGCCAATTCTATATTGTATTTCAAAAACTTTTCGGTAAGTTCGAACCGATTATTCGCTTTTTGCTCAAAAGCCGATAATTTCTCTTTGAGAAGCTGTTTCTCGTTCACAAGTTTATTTTTCATATCTCGATACTCGTCGAGCGAAAGTGCGTTTTCAAGGTAAGCGTTCATCAGCTTCTCAATCTTGGAATCCAAAAGAGAAATATTGGCTTTTGTTGAATCTGCAAAAAGCGTAGACGATTGGGTTTCCACCAATTTGTCTTTTTCATTTTCCGCTAACATCCATTTAGCCCAATCGTCTGGCAAAGAAACTTTTTTGATTTCCTTTTGAATTTCGGAAGTGATGATTTCTTCACGAGTATATTTTTGTGAGCAAGGATTTTTCCGTTTGGTACATCGTAAATAGTTATGACCTTTTTGGGTTTCGGTAGTAATGAAACAGCCACATTCTCCACAACGGAAAAATCCTCTATACAAAAATGGCTTGAGACCTTTCGAGTGAGGTTTGGATTTTCTGATCATCACTTCCTGAACTGAATCAAAAAGTTTCTTTGTGATAATCGGTTCGTGCTTGCCTTCGTGGATTTCACCGTTATACAGCATTAGACCTGTGTATATCGGATTTTTCAAAAGTTTTTGATAATTCGACACCGCAAGTTCCTTTCCGCTTTTTCGCTTCAATCCAAGTTCGTTAAATTTGTCGCGGAGTTGGCGCAAAGTGAAAGACCCAGTTGCATAGGCCTCAAATGTTTTCTTGATTAAAGGCGCGATATTTTCATCAACAACAATTTTTCCACCCTCGTTTAGATATCCCAGCGGAGACATTTGAGGCCATATGCCGTCTTTCACTTTGTTTCGCTTACCACGCTTTATATTCTCACTAAGGTTGTCTACATAATACTTGGATTGCGAAAAAGCGATTGAAAGCATAAATTTGCCTTGCGGTGTCGTATCACACCAGAAAGTTGGAAACTTTAGTTCGGCAATCTTTCCCGTATCGAGCAAATATATTATCTTTCCACCATCAACACTATTTCTCGCCAATCTGTCGGGATGCCACGCTAAAATCCCTGACGCTTCGTTTTGCTCGATACGGAGAAGCATTTCATTAAATACTGGCCGACCCGGAACTTTGGCGGTTTGTTTTTCCACGAAAATATCCACGACATCAATATCCTCTTTGAGAGCAAGGGATTTTAACTCGGCCAGTTGATCCGAAATGCTTCTCACTTGCCGATCCTCTGTATCGGTAGATTTGCGAGTGTATATGAAAAACTTTCTGGTGTGATTATTCATAAAATTGTATTGGCAAACGAGTGAGCCACGCGGAGCGTGGAAAAACCTTTTGGATTCGGGAATTTTTGGCGGGAATGCGTTTGTGTCGGCGCTTCGCGCCGACCATATTTTTGGCGGGAATTTGAATTCTGAATTTTGGCGGTGTTTGTTGGACAAAGTTCGAAACTATTTCGAGCAAAATCCAAATGATTAAAACGGACTCGGCAGGGCGAAACAATTTGTCTGGGGGAAAGGATTCGCCCTGCCTCGGCTGATTTCCCGCCCGCAGGAGGGGTCTGGGGAGGAATGCGGGCGGGTTTCGGACTGGGGGTTTTCGGAAATTCGGCGGCTAATGAAAATCTATAACCCAAGTTCTTCAATTCGCAGACCGACACTTGAAATACCTGTTGGGGTTACGGAGTCAATGGTTGTGACAACTTCAAATGTTTTTGAGTCATACACATAGACTTTATCGCCACCCCACACTCCAACATACACATGTTTACCATCACGAGTAAATTCTGGATGAACTGCTTTTTTACCAGGCATTGGAACAAGAGTCTTTTTAATTGTTAGTGTAGCACCATCAATCACATAAATTTCATCATCACCTTTTGTTGCAAGTGGTGCATCTGCCCATATATAAGGATATGAAGGATCAGCATTATAGCTTCTTACAAACAATCCTGGACCAGCAGTTTTGATATGCGCCTTGTCAGTCCAAGTTCTCATATCTATTGCGGTTATATTTCCTTCACCAAGTGCGGGTACGAATGTGTAATTATTCCATGTTGCACCTGGTCCTGTATGTGGCGTCTTGCCTGTTTTTACTCTAGCAACTTCTTTCATTGTGTCTGCGTTGAGAACCCAAGCAAAGTCCGAACCTTGCACTGCAGCAATAAAAAACTTTCCGTCAGGAGTAAGGTATGCATCATGGAGCGTATCGCCCTCTTTCCCAATATTCCAGAAATAGTTTGTCACAGGGAACCCGTGTTTAGCCATATCTATAACCCATACACTTTGTAGATCTTTAAGTGCAATAAATACTTTGGTTCCATGCTCTACAACAGCACCAGCTCGAGAACGAATAGTTTTGCCATCACGCACATCAAAAAGGTCAATAGTCTTAATAACCTCCAGAGTCTGTGAATCTAAGATGACAACATTCTGTGGTTCATAATTTCCGATAACGATGTATTTACCATCATCGGTAAGTCCTGTGCCACGAGATACGGTGCCAACGCTTACATGCCTAACTTCTTTAAGAGTCCTTAGGTCAATCTTTGTCAACCAACCATCACGGGAAATGTGATAAGTGTAATTGCCATCAGGAGAAAACACTTGAGTGTGAGGTTGAAATCCAATATCTTTAATTCTACCAACTGCTTTATTTGTACTACCATCGACTACAAGAAGAGCATGATTGTCTCGTTCCATGACCATCATTAGATCAAGTGGATTCCATGACCCTTCTTTTGCAAAAAGTTCAGGGTGTGGATTTATGTCTGCACCTTGATTTGAATTAGCTGTCACTGATTTATCTTCTTTTATTTCAGTCAGTTTTTTTATAGACTCATCATCAAGTTTTCCAATAAAAAATGGATCCATGCGACTACGAATAACAGGACCATGATTTTTGTGATAGTTCGCAGATCCATCACCACCACAAGTAAACATACTTGGGTGGCCCTTACTTGCTTCCGTCATATTAAAAACTTTTCCATCTACAATAATCCAGCAGTCATCTACTTTATTATGCACTGCTACATCCTTAAGATTATAGGCACCAGTTTGCTTTTCTTTAAAGTACCCCTTTTGATTAAGAGATATAGTAATACTCATTGCAATAAGTGTAATTGTTGCAATGAGAGCAATAATTTTATCTCTAGTTTTTAGATTGTTTTGTTCCATACTGTATCTTTGAAATTAACCCATATTTTTTGTAAACTCTTAATACGTTCTTTTTCTAGAGAATAACTATTAATCGCAAGTACGATCGGAATAACAAGAATTGCAAAATCTCTAAATAGAAGATCCATAAACTTCCAATTTATGGTAATAATCAGTATTAGATATGTTGTTGCTAGGATACAAGGGATAAATATTCTTTTACCTACTAAAATCCAAACAGCAATAATAATCTCGGATATTCCGAATAGGTGCAAAAGAATAATATCGCTAATTGGTAGATCTCGAATCCATATCGGTAAAAATCCAACCCAAGAATTTGGATAAAAAAATGCCTCTACTGCTGGGTAAATAAATGCAGCCGCGACACCAATACGGAGTAATAATTCAATAAACTTATCACGATTAGTAGAGGTTCCAAGCATTTTGTTTACCATATTATTTTAATAAATCCTCCATAGGAACGCCTAACGACTTGGCGATTTTTTGGATTGTTTGAACGCTTGGTTTTGTAACAACACCACCCTCAATTTTTGTAAGGGTAGAGTATTTGATGTCCGCCTTTTTTACCAAGTCGTCTTGCGTTAATCCTTGTTTTGTACGTATTCGTTTTATGTTTTGTGATATAGTTGCCATAGTATCCAAACTTTGATAGTATTATCTTATGAGAAGATTCTTTCTTTGCTCACAAAACAATGATAGCAAAAATTATGGATTTTATCAATCTGTATTTTCTGATTTTGTAGCCGCCGAATTTCCGAAAACCCCCAGTCCGAAACCCGCCCGCATTCCTCCCCAGACCCCTCCTGCGGGCGGGAAATCAGCCGAGGCAGGGCGAATCCTTTCCCCCAGACAAATTGTTTCGCCCTGCCGAGTCCGTTTTAATCATTTGGATTTTGCTCGAAATAGTTTCGAACTTTGTCCAACAAACACCGCAAAAAAAATAGCCCTTTCAGGGCTATTTTGTTGCGATAGGGAGCAAGGCGCCTGCGCGTCTTGCGTGTGAGATTCGAAGCCCCGCAGGATATTTTCTGTGAGATCGCACGAACAGAAAATCCGAGGGGCCGTCCAAGAACGAGAGTCATTTTGCGAGGCCTCAGGCCGAAGCAAAATGCCGCGATTCTGGGACGATCTCACCCCCTCCGCAAAACAAAGAAGCCCAGGCACTGCCTGGGCGACTGTGTTTTTCGTGATGAGGGGTGAGATTTGACCTGCTTAAGGTCCCTGCCACTATTTCGGGATTTCTGATTAATGTTAGAATCGAGGCATGAAACAACATTACGTCATTGCTCTCATTGTTATCCTTTTGGCTGGTGGGCTATTCTTTTATGCGCAAACAGCAAATGCACCTGAAAGCGACACACCTACCCCATCACCTGCACCAACCGAGACCGCAGCAGTACCAGCATCACCAGAATCAAGCACATCTACGGCACCTTTCGGCACCGAGGCTCCTACTGTAGGAACAACGGGAACTGCCGGCAGCATCACGAAAGAGGTATTGAGCGCGCACAACACCCAAGCAGACTGCTGGGTTGCGTACAACGGCATCGTGTACGACATCACCGCATGGCTCCCCCGCCACCCAGGATCCGCAGCAGCGATTGCGCCATACTGTGGCACCGAAGAAGAATTCACTGCGTCATTTAACGGTCAGCATGGAAAAAGCAAAGATAAGCGCCTCGAGCGAGAAGGCGTGAACAAAGGTACCTATGCTCAATAAGTTTTTCGCTACAAAAATTGACGCCGTTGGCCTGGGGCTCCTCATCATTCGCGTCGGATTGAGCGGTGTCCTCCTCTGGTTTGGTTCACAGCAGCTGCTCTCGCCGCAAGATTGGGTTGGCTACATACCAAGCGAAGTTTTGACACTTACCCCCGTCGGGGCGCAGACGTGGGTTCTTCTGAACGGTAGTGCTGAAATAGCACTCGGCACACTGATTTTCCTTGGCGTTTTTGTGCATTTTGCCGCTTTGGTTATGGGGCTCCACCTTGCACTGATTGCGTATTCACTTGGATACACGGCAGTCGGTGTGCGCGACTGGGGCCTTGCCTTTGCACTCTTGGGGCTCGCACTCACCGGCGGCGGCATGCTTAGTGCGCAGCAGAAAACTTCTCGTCAATAATATGCATGAGTGCAGCCGCGAGTCGGTTGCTATCATGACGAATAAACGAGCGCCGCGTATCAAGCGCGTCTTGTGGCTTTGAAATGATGGTCTCTTGCGAGAGGATCGGTGCACTCAACAGTTCGTACCCGCTCCCCTCTACAGGCTTGCAGGCAACCATCATATTTTTCCCCTCTTGAGCTTCATAGCGCGCCAGCAAATGCGGTGCAGGGGGTTCGCTGTTGCACAACACTACTCCAATACGATGCCCACCAAGGTATCGGTGAATTGCACGCACGTAGTCGTCGGCGGTGAATTCGTCTGTCTGTCCATGCTTGTTGGTGAGATTTGCGGTGTAAATCACGAGTGCACGGCTTTCGCGAATCGCCGTAGCTATTTGCGGCACCAGAAGTGGCGGGAGCACGCTACCGTACAAATCGCCCGGACCAAGGCAAATCACATCAGCTGCATGAATTTTCTCTACTGCAAGCGGTGTAGCCATAACGGGGTTCAGGAGGGATATGTTGGCAACGCCCACTTGGCGCAGCCTTTCGTCAGCATCGAGAAATTTTTCACCAGAAAGCTTTGTGCCATCATTCAAATGAATTACCAGGCGCATATCCCCTTCCGTCACGGGAATCACCTCGCCAGCGATTGCCAGCACCCGACCAGCTTCTTTTACAGCGGCTGAAAAGGAACCGGATACTTTTTCCAATGCGGCTAGAAAAATATTTCCGAACGAGTGTCCTCGCATACCACCCACTGCAAATCGATACGAGAACAATTCACGGAGCACTTTCGTTTCTTGTGAGAGTGCTGCGAGACACTGGCGCACATCACCCGGCGGAAGCACACCCATCTCGTCGCGCAGGATTCCCGTAGAGCCACCATCATCTGCCATCGAAACAATTGCCGCCAAATCGAGTGGATGCTTCTTTAACCCCGAGAGCAAAACAAAGTGACCTGTTCCACCACCAATCGTTACGACGCGCACCTTTCTGCTTCGTCCTGCCTCGCGTACGTACTGCATGTACCCATCATAGTATTGAGACGACGCCCGCGCCATACTACAATTGCTTATAACTGTATGGACTCCACCAACACGCTATCCTGGGAAGGACACGAACACGTACATATCGAGCGCACGCGTGACTGGTACTGGGCGCTTGGCATCATTGCCGTATCAAGCGCGCTCACCTCTTTTTTGTTTGGCAATGTTATGTTTGGCGTTTTGATAATTGTGGCAGGTATCACTCTAGGCCTCATGGCCCATCACCCACCGAGAACGGTTACGTTTAGTTTTGTTGAAAAAGGACTCATGATCGAAAATGAGTTGTACCCATTTGCCGACATGAAAGCCTTCTGGGTTACGGAGGACGAGCATCCAACTCTCCTCATTGATACCCCGCGCTTTCTCACCCCAGACGTCGTCATTCCCCTTCCTGATGATGCGGCAGACGATGTGCGCAATGTATTGCGAGAGCATGTGGAAGAACGAGAACTCGAAGAACCTCTTCCGTACAAGATTATGGAATCCCTTGGTTTTTAGTGCAGGTGCTTCAGAGCTACAGCGCGCCATCTTCCCAACATCTGTGGCACAGTGGTCGTCTCTGCATCTATCGCCCCAGCAAACATGCAGTAAATCGCTGTATACCGAGCGCTGGATCGCAGAGCTTCACTGGATTACCGTCCTGATCAACTGCAGCTGGCCCCGAGTTTGAGTTCCCTACTTGCCCACTGTTGGTATTGCCATCACCGCTCACATACGGATTCACATTTCCATTTGTGTCCACATCGTTGTAGCTCACCGATGGAATCACTTGCGGCTGTTCTGGTACGTTAGCTTCACGGATAGGCCCCGTGTACCCTTTCACTTGTACCAGTATTTCTCGCACGATTGGCACACCTGCAGGAGTTCCGCACGCGAGTCGGAAGCGAGTGCTCTGCTGCATGTTTTGAATTCTGATGGTGTTGTTGCTGCCACCGCCGCGCAAACTAGCACCAGGACCATACAACGTACAGTTCGTCGTTCCTGTGGTAATCCACCCAATGGTCGTCGTCGCACCTCGCTCCACTTCGGATGGAGTCGCAACGAGCGCTGTCTTTACTTGTACCGTGTACACAGCACACTGCTTTGGCTCGCTGCGCACCCCGTCGCGGTTTACACACTGCACGCCCACCGTTGCACCCGGCGCTGTTATAGGTACCGTTGTTGTTCCTGAAGTACTGCCGCCCGTTGAAAACCCGATACCTACCGATAGCTCTGTGTCTACAGAACAACCCCACGCGACTGTTGTTGTGCCGCTACCCAACAGCGTAGTTGGGCGACATGAGAATCGAGAAACGGTTGGCTTGGTTGATGTTGCTGGCGTGGTTGTTGCACCTACAGGTGGTCGCGGAGTTCCACCAGGTGCACCACCCGGCGCGCCACCCTGTGGAGACCCACCTCCTGCTCCCTTTGGAAGACCCTTCATCATGTCGCGCAACTTATCGAGCGGACCTGCGCTTGGGAAACGGCTACCATCACCAGGTCGTCCATTGCCTGGAGTTGGCACATTGCCCGGAGCAGGTGCAGCAGGGTCAGTCACTGGTACCTGCGTTTCTTTCTTCACTACCACGTTTCCATCTGGTCCAATCTCGGCCGTACCGATTGCTTTCTTGTCTGCGGGAGTGAACTCCACAGGGGTAACAGCAATTTCAGTAAGCGGCTCACCTGTTGTTGCAGTACCCGGAGCAGGCTGCTTGATCTTTGCAGGGTCCGTTGCTGTGGTTGAGGAATCAGAACATGGCTCTCCTGCAGCATTTACCATTTCGAGTGTTTCAAGATTTACATCACACTCTTCCGCAACAAACGGTGCATTTTGAATATCTTGTACCGTGCGCCACGTCGGCTGCGCAGGTGCGCTTATGCCACGAGGTGCTCGTACAGTGCGCACCGTCACCGGCTGAGCGCTGTCTAACGAGCGCACTTCGTCCAACGTTCGCACTTCGCCATTATCCGTACCACCTGAAGCAAGGAAGGCAGCGAGCCAGAGGCCATAGACGCCGCGCGCCGTAGGGGCGCCGCCAGCAGGAGGTACAGGCACCACAGCACGCATGCCACCTAGCGATGCAGTCGCAACTGTGTAAACCGGACGCACCTCAACATTCCTCGCTATGTATGTCGGCGTACCCACATGTGGACCCGGTGCAATCAACATACTTCCATTTGCACCACCGAGTACTGTAGGTGCAACAGGTCGCAGAGCAAATCCGAAGAATGATGCGATGCCACCGATAGCTTTTCTCAATGCAACGAGGACAGGGACCGCGGCCGCAATAACAGCCCATGTCTTGTAACCTCCAATGGTCGTCTGCTCTAACGCTGAACGCAGTGGAGATTTCAAAACACCAGTGCGCAAGCGACCATCACTCCCCACTACCAACTCACCACTTGAACGCGCCGCAACAACCTCACGTGTCGGCAATTCATCGATCCATAGTGTCGCCAGATACTGCTCTGGCGCTGATCTGCGCTCAATCGAGTACGCAATTATCTCCGCAGGATTCGCTACATCATTTCGTGGTACAACCGCTAGCCCTAGTTTCACCATGCGCTCACCCTGAGCCTTCAACTCTTTTTCCACGCTTGCGCGCAAAGCTGGGTCGGTGAATCTGTTCACACCGATAGTAGCTCTATCGTTTTCAAGCATAACCAACTCAGCCCCGCGAGTAAGCGCATTGAAGTATCCGATAATCGCCGCCCTCTCTGGTGCAGTAACATTTCCAACTATTCCGCGCGGAACCGTGTCCTTCATGGTGCCGTCTGGTGCCACTGTGTATGTTGCCACGCGCCGAGCTCCACCTTCCCCGAGCTGTGCCGTTGCGGACGCAGGAGCAACTACACCGTCGCGAACATTCTTCATATAGGCACGGTATCCTTCCCCATCTCCGACGCCCGTACCGGCTGGCCCAGTCCATGCGAATCGGACCAACTTTTTATCCGCAGGCGTGAGTGCTCGATACTCTGCGCTTGAAAGTTGTCTGCCGTTGAGTAGAAGCGTTGTCTGCACGACACCTCGAGGAGTTGCGGCGGTAATGGATGGAATGCGAGCTGCTGCAGCTACTGCTGGTGCCTGCACAGTGCCGCCGCGTGATGCCACAAAATCTCCTGGCTCAATGGTGCCTCCGGATTTTTTCGCGTACCAGCGCGCTTCGTAATCTGCGGCCCCCGCAACGTTGTATGTGCCGATAGTTGTTCGCTTCGGACCGCGTGCAGCATCAATAAGGCTAATGAGTCGTGTAGGTGCAGCTGTTTCAACGAGCATCACTTGTTTTGCCGGTTTAACGTCTGCTGCAGCGACCGGATTGCCTACCTGTGCGCCCTTGCTGTCTACGAGTACGTACTGTCTGACTGGTGTAGGGGCTGCAGGTTGGGCAGCTGGACTTGCTGGAGCGGCTACCACCACACCACCACGCACTGGAATACCAGAAGCACGAAGTGCCTGTTCAAATTCTGCATGCGGCACATACCCCCCTGTCAAAATTGCGCGATACGTTCTCCCCAAGCTTGTACCTTGATCAGACCCAATGTGGTATGCGCGCATCACAGAGCGCCGGTCGGTGTCGATGTGCACCATAGTCGGAGTACCACCATACGATGCACCCACACTCATCTGAATGTAGTCACGCGTACCACCCAAGGCCACCACAGATTCATTAAGTGCAAACCGGGCCCGATTTGCGAGAGTAACAATGGCGTTCTTCACGAGTGGCGAGCCAGATGGAGAAACATAATCGAGTGCATACGTGAAGTCGGTACCCTGATACCCAGGCAAACCACTTCCGACTCGACTGCCGACAGCTGCGTGGTGTCGCGTTGACCCAATGTTGCCAGGGCGATGCCCGGAACTAAAGGCAAGAGGTTCCCCAAGGACGCGCCGCATCACCTCATTCAGCGCAACAGTCGTTGCCGCAACTTTGTCATACGTCCCCGCTCGAGAAGCAGCGGAGCCTACAGGATTCATTTTAAAACCAGGCACCAGAATGCCATTTCCGTTATACACGTTCCCTCGCGCGTCGTAGCGCCACACCGTATCAAGCGCTGGAAGACCACCCATCTCAGCTATAACTGCTTTTGCGATCTCGGTAAACTCCGCCTCGCTTGCAATCTGCCCCGGCTGGCGTACCACTGGTGCAGGCGTAGCAACTGCTGTTTCTGGTCGTGCAGGTGCAATAGCCACTCCTGTCGCCGGTGTAAATGTTCCATCAGGTGCAAGAGCGGCAACTTCTACACCTCCCTTCGTAAATTTGAAATCAGGACCACCTGCTTCCGGCTTTGGTGCTGACGCTACTATTTTTAGACCTGCCCGTTCCATTTCCGCCTGTACTGCAGTTACTTCAGCAAGCGCCTGCTGCCCACCTGCTGGAGTACTCACCGCCTTTTGTGCAGCGGCGAAGCGCTTCAGTAGTGAAGACTCGGCTTCGGTAATGGTGGTTGCCGTTGTTGGGGTTGGAGTCACTGTGCTTGGTGCTGGTGCGGCAGCAACTGGTGCACTTGCCGGCGTCGTTTCAATTTCTTTAACAGTGAGCACCGTTCCGTCCTCTAACGTTACCGTATCTGCAGTTGCTGTCTTTACCTTCAATCCACCGAGTCGCGCCATCGCCTCTGGTACGGAAGCCTGGCCAAACTCAATACTGATTGCCCCACGCCCTGGAGCCACTATTGCCAGACCTTCTGGGCCAGGTGCCAATCGTGATTGCACCGGCAACACTCCCGCGGCCACCGCCTGACGCAGCACATCAGCGGCTTCAGGATTTAGTGGCTTGTGAATTGTGAACCCAACATTTGTGCCCGGGAATCGGAAATCATAGAACACCGTGTACCCATCTTTATCAGTGCCGAGCGCCACCTTTACTAAATCTGGTGTCTGCCCTGCTACATCGGTCCCACTTTCGTTTTTGATTTGCTCGGCAAGTTTAGGATTATCTTTTAGTTGTGCAGCAACCCTCGCTCCGATAGCGCGTGCAGTATGAGCCTGATCCAGGAGTTGATTGAATTCAGCAAGAGTGAGCTTGCTGCCATCCACATAGAAGGACACTTTTGCACGGCCTGCATCAGTGAGAAGACCAAGAGCCTGCGGTGTTACGTTGAACGAATTTCCTTCTCCCACATATTCGATACGTACTTCACCAATTCCCCCATAGGTTACGCGCACATTTGCCGTATCGAAGTCGGGCTTTTCAAGAGAATCAGCCTTAGTTGGAGTAGCTGGTGCCGCCACTACAGGTGCTGGTGCAGCTCCTCCACCCAAACGACTATACGTAGCGTTTACCGCTGCCTTTGCTTGCAATACTCGTGGTGTTGGATAGCTATTCGTATTGGTCGTGCGCACTTCTGTAATACCAATTTCCTCGCTCAGCGTTCCCGCGGAAGTCTCGTGTATTGCAATGTTGGCAAGTAGTGAAAGTCGGATCGTCTTGTCTTTTGTTACTGCAGCTATGACCGCCCTCCATTGCGCATCGGAGAGATTCTTCAACACAATCTTTGAGTTGATACCTTTTGCGTCGAGCCAGGTTTGCACATTTTGCAAGAACGCCACCAGTGCTGCTGGGTCCTTGCCCACATAAGAACCATCAACGTTATCAGCTTCAAATGTATTTGGTTTGTATGACTCAACTCGCTTCAACATAGACTTGACCCAGCCAGTAGGTTCCCCGTTCACAAAGCGACCCGCTCGCCATGCATCAAGACTCATTCCCTCCTCTGCAGCATACTCATTAAGCTCCTTTGCTTCTCCATCAGAGAATCGCACTATTCCCGGTCCTGGGCTGTATAGGTGCAACAACAACGGCTCGCCTTTAGCTTGGCGTGCGCGCACCTCTGCAACCAACCGCTCCCACCCTGGCTTGTCGCCCCATGCCTCGCCACCCACAATAATCGTCTGTCCTGGGTTGTCTTTGAGCAACGAATCAATGTCTGCAGATACAAGCGTGCGCGTCGTGTCAAAGTTCACTACTGTTGCGGGTGCCGAGGGGGTGGCGGCAGTGGCAACCTCGAGATTAGGTACAACACCTGCGAAGATTCTAGTTGGACTCAATTCGTCTTCACGTGGGGACCAGACACCCCCAGAAATCCAAGTATTGTCTCGCAAGAAAGCTTGCATCCCCACCTCAGAGACTTCGTTTTCTACAATTTTTTCTTTTGCAGGCAAGCCAGGAGGATTCACTACCGCAGCGCCTGGCTTTAGTGCTCCAAAGCCGATGATATTCACTGGAATACCTCTCTCAGCTATTTCCCTTGCTACAACCACCTGATTTTGATCACCGGTCATATTTTCTATCCACAAATATCGCATGTACTGCTTATATTCGGGCTTGTCGTTCAAAAGGCGGAGCACATTGTGTACGTTGTTTTTCATGGCCAGCGTACACTCAACACTTTGCGCAGCACAGGTGGCGCGCACCATATCAATGACCTGCTTGAGTCCATCAAACTCCCCTGCTTTGATGTCTGTACGAGTGCCTCTCTGTGTGTCATTTGCCGCAAAATACACAAGATCGTGCACGTTATCGACGTGGATAATAAGTTTCTTTGGTGTCCCTACTTTCGTAATAAGGCCAGGTATGTCTCTCTTTAGATTTGCAAGTAGTTGCGGCAATGTGTAGCTCGCTTCACCCCAGGTTGCCCCTCCTCCTGCACCCACGTGGTACACAGAGACTTCTCCCCCTTTTTGCAGCACTTCTCGAGCAGCATTCACACCGTTTGTGGAAGACAAATCAAAGTCAAATATACGCACACCTTCTCCCATAAGACGTGCAATCTCTACTGAGGAAGGGCCGCGTGAGAGGTTAATCCACGTGCGCTCTCGTACGACTTTTGGCACAACTGCCGGCTGCGTCACCACCGCAGGGCGAGTTGCCGGTTCCGCAACGGTGGCCGCAATGATCCCTGCGCGTTCAAGTGTTTCCACCAGCATGTTGCCGCCGCGCGCTCGTGATACCGATTGCTGGTGTTGGTACCCCACTTCATCAAATACCGTTTGCGCCGCTGGATTTCCAATGAGCAGCTCACGCAGTTTGTTATTAAGAGCATTGGTCGTGAGTCCAATACTCATGAGCGCAGGATTCTGACCCAGTGCCTGGCGCGATTTTGCCCACGTAGCAAATGGTGATTGGCTTCCGTAATTCGCGTCCACAAGCGTTACTGCCTTCACTAACTCTGGATTCAGAATAATCACACTTCGTGCGGCATTAAATCCACCACTGTATGCAACTACTGCATCCCCCGCGGTGAATGTAGGCACGGTACCTTGCTGAGCAGAGCCAACACGCACTGCGTTCTGAGCTTCCACACGGTACCGCGCGAACGAATCAGGCGCATTGAATGGGCTTGCGGTGTTTCCAATTTCGCCTACAAACTCTGGCGCTACAACCACAATATTTGAACCTCGCAGCCCAGCCTTGTCTGCCTGCTCTTTCATCTGGCTCCACGTGGCCGTTATGCCATCATTTCCATGGAAATAGTGGACGAGAGTCAACGGTTTCGTTATGTCGGTGGTTTTTGGATAGTACAAGCGTACACTCAATCCAATAGATGGGAGCGTCTGACGCCCTTCCCATGCAACGCCAACTGGGCGTGCTGCTGCAGGCTCTGCAGTTGTGGCGCGTGCAGGTGTTGGAGCTGTCGCTACAGTTGATGCTCGTGGCCCTGCTGCAACCGCTGGATGCAGGTCCACAGCCACAGAGCCGTTGTTACCGGTGAAGATTGCTCTTCTCTCCCCGACACCTTTGAATGCGCTATTGTCGCGAAGCTTTGCTACATCGGCAAACGGTATTTGCGCTGTTGTGCCATTTGCAAAGTGGTCGTAGGCAACGCGCAGCGTGTTACGCATCATATTTTTTATGAGCGGGTTGCCGCCATCAGCAGGAGTCTCTCCATTCCATGCACCGCGCGGTCGTGTATCCGTTCCAATGTGGCCACTTGGCGTTGGATACACACCACCCTTTGGCGAACCAGCGAGCGCTAGAGCGTGATGCGCGTAGCCGAAGGCCATGAATTGTGCGGCAAGTGTATGGCTCCCGATCGCATTCGTATAGTTACCCGTGCGCCACGCATAGTCAGTAGCAAGACCCGCTGGCCCTGTTGCAAAATCAATGTCGTCCCCTCCCAAGTGCAGGCCGCCATGTCCGTTTTCTGTTGTGGCGAATATCTTGCCCATGTCTGGGAGACCAAGAATTGCAGAGGCGAGCAGGTGGCGCTGCAGTGCGTCACGACTGATGTAGTTTTGACGGTCGTGCAACTTCAAGTTATTGGCAATGTCGGTCGCCTCTGCCCCATCAATCGAGCGCATGAGTGCTGTGTAATCGGCCAAGGTGAATCCGTCGCGGAAGCGACGATCGCCATCTGGAATTGCCAGATCAACAGGAACAGTGACCGCGCGAATTTTCTCTGCTGCGGCAATCGCCCGTCTCTGAGATTCAGGTGAGTCGTACTTGAGCTCTGCCTGATCGGACGTGCGCCCTGGCCCCACGTGGCGAGAGTCTACCGTCGAAAGGCGCGGCAGGTTTGCAGCGCGCAGCGCAGTATCAAGCGCTAGCGCTTCCGGCATAAACACGCGAACCATTTGCTTTGGATCAAGAGGGTTGCGAGGGTCTATCACCGTCATCGGCATGATGACACCTTCTTTGGCAATACCCTTGATTGCAGTTGCCGCTTCGCGGACAGCCGCTTCCGTATTAATTGAGTTTGCGGGTGCCACGCTGAGCGTCCCGATGCGTGTTCCGTCGCTGGCAAAGAGTTGGATAGAACCATCAGGCAGACGTGCAGCAGAAGCGACTCTTGCTCGGCCGTTGATACCCGTAGCTGCTGTAATGTGAGCCAGAAGCTCGGAAGATAGTGGCACTACTTCACTACTTGGCGCAGGTGTCAGAGTTGGGGTTGGTGCGGCTGTCTCCGTGCGTGCTGGCTGTGCAGCAGCCCCTACCAAGCGATACTGCGCGCCTGTTGGCAGCCCACTTACTACACCCTGCCCTGAATCAGGGATCGGCGTGTACTGAATTTCCGTGCGGTACTGCACAGGGCGTGATTGAGGTGCGACGGTAGTGCGCTGCGCCATAGTAGAAGTGATACGGCCGGGTTGCGACTGCAAGCCAGTGTCGCCACCCCACGCAATTTGTGTGTTGCCGGGCCCTACCGCAAAGAAGTTGCCCGATGCATCGCGAACACGCGCGCTAATGCGGCCAAAGAACTCTTGTGCGTTAGTGCGTCCACGGGCAAGGAAGTTTGCCAAATCAACCCCCTCTTGGTTGCGGCGCGATGGTCCGATGCCATGCGGCGCAACCGCAATCTCTTTACCCAATGCTTGTTCCGCAGCCTTGAGAATTCCGAAGTTAGCAGCAAGCATAGCGGCAGGCAGGCGCTGCCCAGAGCGACCCATATTCTCGATTCCAAAGCTATCGAAGGACATGCCAGTCGCGTGGTTTAACTCTGCATCAAAGGGTGCAAACTGGACCACCAGGACTTGCCCTTTCTTCACATTGTAAAAAGAACTGCCCACACTAATACGGCGATCTTGATCGAATGGATGCGTGACTAAGAAATGTACCGGTGCACCTCTGTTACTCCCCACCCATTCAATACCAGCACCTTCCACTGCAAATGCGCCACTACCATTGAAATTGCCTGGACCATTTGAAACATCATGGGTCACCAGCCGATTTATAGTTATTCTTTTTTTCAGATCATTGAGATTTCTGGAATTATTCCCTGAAAGTACCGACCCCACGAAAACTACCCCGGGCGAGGCTGAGTCGATAATCCGCTTGGTGACCGGATCAACAGTGAACAACTTCCCCGCTTGTGCCAAACGCAGCATTTCTTGTACCTCTGCTGGCAATTGCGCCAATTCCGCAAATTCTCGTTCAAACTGGTTGTCTACGTTTCGCGTATTGCGTGGGTCTGCGGTCGTGCCAGCCATCGGAGTCGGAGTAACGCGCGTGATGACCTCTCGCACCTCCTCTCCCACTTGGGTAATGCGGTCGCCTACTGTAGGAGCCGGTTGACCAGAACGCACCACTGCGCGGCGGTAACCTTCCTCAAGAACTGCATCGCTGTATGGTTGCTTGCCTGCCGCTAGTTCTGCACGCGACATGGCTTTGGCCAAAGCGAGCCTCGTTGCGCGGTCTGAAAGATCGAGTGGTGTCGTGAGGGTAATGTTCACTCCTAATTCAGCCATAAAGCGCACCACTCGTGATGCATGACCTTGCGGGTCGGCAACGATAGCGCGCGAACCGACAGATGCACGCCATGCCGTATCATCAGCTACCCACTTGCCTACAATGATGCACTGCACCGTGAGTGGTTTACAACCATCTTTGTATTCCGGCTGCATCAATAGCTTACTGAAGTAGGCTTCAGCATCGCCCGTGCTTGTCTTGTAGCAGGAGTGCATCGCACCGGTACAACCAGCGCTTGAGAGAATGTCTTGCAGATTTCTAGAGACCCAGTTTGCAGGCGACGCGAGTTGGGCCTTGATACCAAATCGCGTCTGGCACGTCCCCGTACATTCTTCGGTTACCGCTACGGGTACCGCTGGCTGTACTCGCACCGCCGGTGTGGGAGCGACGACTGGCGCATCTGCCCTTCCTGGAAGCGCGCGATCTTTCACCATTTGTTCTCGAGCTAGTAGCGCGATTGTGTCCCACCCTGCCGCACTAAAGTGCACAGCCTCCGCATCGGACGCTAAACCTTTTCCTTGAGCGAAACTGCCTGAACTGATGATACGTGCCTGATTATTGCCACGAGCAACTTTTGCAATAGTTTGGTTTGCTGCATTGATACCCTGCGTGAGAGATGGCTTATACGTTGCCTGCTCAATGAGATGAACCTTTATGCCTCGGTCGGTGAATATTTTTACCAATTCAGTGAGTCGCTGCTCAAAAAGAGCTGTCTTTGCTGGAAGATGCGGCGCATCATTTGCACCCACACTCAAGAACACCGCATCCGGCCTTGTATCAGCAATGCGGACCGCATCGGCCTTAAATTTCGCAAACTGATCCTCCCCGTTTCGAGGGCCATTCACCAACCCGAAACCTCGGTTGGCAGCAACTGTATTCACGGTTGCACCAGCGGCATTTGGATTTGAGCGACTGACCGTGCCCAATGCACGCTCAAGAGGAGCTTGAGCAATTTCACAGTTTGAATCGCAAAGCGCACCAATCTTGTAACCCTTAAGATTATCTGGGGCTGTAACCACGGAGGTACGTGTATCTGGTGCCACCACGGGTGCTGGCGTTACTGCCTGTGTTCGTGTGATCGTTTCGGTAACTGGCTGAGGCTGCGATAGTGGGTCGCGTGCAGGGTCAGTTTTAACTGCAAGCTCTGCCGCACTGCGGGCATCTGCAAGTGCCTTATCAAGCTGTGCGCGCACCACCTGTGCCTCGCGCAATCCTCTGTCCCCCGCCGCACGAATCTGATCTTTCACCGACCCCAAGTCTTGCGGTACCAAGGTACGAACTTCACCAATACTTTTCTCGATCACCTTGAGACGAGTTTCAAGCTGTGCCTGCACTTGTGGTGACAGCCCGGCTGCCGCTATCTCGCCGCGGGTGGTCTTTACAAAATTTTCTGCATCTGCTGCTGACGATTCGATACCTTTGCGGATAGTATCCATGTTGCCTAGTGCCCAGAACACACCCTTCTTTTCCATCGCATCAATCTTCGCAAGACCATTCATGTACGTGGAAAGAGTTGCGTCAATCTTTTGGATGTCCCCGCGTACGGTAGTGGTCACAGTGCGTGTCACTTGCTCTACACGCTGAGTAACGGCTGGAGCGATGCCGCTCACGACCTGCTGTGTCTTTTGAATCATTTGTTGCGCGATGCGCGGCACTTGGCTCGGTGCTGTGGCAATCACTGGACCAACATCAGGAGCGCTCTTTGGGAATGCAACTGGCCCACTATAGGTGGCAAGTTCTTCAGGAGATGGGACACGCAAGACACGTGCACCAACTTGGCCCAACCCTTGCCCTTCGCGAATACCCACCGCCGCTGCCAAAGGAGCAGTGAGGTCGTAGTCGCGTCCAGAAATGAATGGCCCGCGATCAGCCACACGCGCCACAGCTTTCAATCCTGTGGGGCCCGTGAACTCAACGACTGTACCTATTGGCCAGGTCTTGTGTGCAAATATGAACTGATTCTGTGGTTGAAATGGTGCGCCCGTCGAGGTCTTGTCGCCTGTTTTGTAGATCGATGCCGTACGCGGCTCTATTTGCTGCCCCACAAGCTTTTGAGTCTCTTCGATGGTGAGCACACTGTAGCGTGATTCGCCAACTGTGTACGAACGCCCTGGCCCTGCTTCACCATATGCAGGCGATATACCGAGGAGGAAATGAATTACTGAACCGACCGTAAACTGTCGCGCCGGCACTACTGGTGGCTCACCAGCTCCTGGGCCACCGGCAGCAACTGCAGGCACTGGACGTAAATCAAAATTGTTTAACCCTTCCGCATCCACAGGAACAAAGAGCGCAGCCGCAATTTCTTCGCCTGTTGGGCCTGCAACCTTCGCTTCGTCGCTAGTCACGCGATTAAAGAATTGCACAGCTGCATCGCGCAACGCAATCGGGTTCAACATAAGTGGACCGCGACTATTTTGGGTAGGCGCTGCCGCAGGCTTGCTTCGTTCGTCAGCAATTGGTCCATACTCATCAAACACAGCGCGTTCGCCTACTGGCACCCCTTGGCTGCGAAGATAAATCGTGCGATTCAAGCGAGCTGCGTTTGCAGCCATGACCCCTTCCCCAGGCCACTTTGCATGTGTTTCTTGGTGCCCAAAGAAACCGCCGTCAATTCCATAACGTGCAATCATGAACGGCACGAGCGAATCTATAGCTTTCACCTGCTCAGGGCTCAAAGGCTTGCCTGACTCATTCTCGAACTCCACACCAATCGCATTTGAATTATTGAGGTCTAGCGCCTTTCCAAATGCGAGTATTCCTCTCGGCTGACTGGTGACGTGTGCCACAGGCGCTCCTTCTGGTTGAGAGAAAATAATCGTTCCGTCACGCAATACGTACATATGTGCGGTCACTGGCCCATTTGAGGTCTGGAGGCGTGGGAATATTGCACTGTTCCTTCCTCCTACATTTGCCGCAGTGTCATGCATGACCCCAAACCGATAGGTGCGAGGCGCGTCTGCACTCATCGCTGGCCAAAACTCAGGAGTAGGTAACCCACTTGTGCGCGCTGTGTTTATTAACGTAGCAAAATGAGGTGACAGCGCTGCAACTTGTGCTG
Organism: Minisyncoccota bacterium; assembly: GCA_018060545.1. Lineage (GTDB taxonomy): Bacteria > Patescibacteriota > Minisyncoccia > Phycocordibacterales > UBA2100 > JAGOVW01. The sequence goes on along the minus strand of JAGOVW010000001.1, from coordinate 166,217 downwards.
CGCGTGCCTCAACTTTTGCAACATCAGCTGGGGCTTTTGGCACCACTTGTCGCTCCGCCTGGGTGAGCGCTCGCGCAGGTGAAAGTGGATCTTGTGCGACCGCACTTGGCACCGGCTGGGCAACAGCCTGATCACTGAGGCCAAATGTGAGGAGTGAGAGAAGTCCTTGGCGTACTGGCGCCGCAACATCACGTGAAGCTGCATCAGCAACGGTGGTGCGCGCCCCACTCCAGGCTTGCGCAAGCTTTCCTTCCACAAATGCCTTTACTTGCTGTCGCGGTGTAAGCACCGGCTCGCCAAAGCTCATGCGTCCTTGCCCATCGAACGATACGCTCACAAATGTTTGCTCCTGCCCAGTGCCACCTCTTCCCGCTTCGCCAAATGCTGGGCCAGCCAGCAGGTATGCAAGCTCGCCTGCAATAAACACCGTCTTACCGATGCGCGATTTGGGTGCTCGATTACCCGCCAGTGATTTTTCTTTCATGACAAACCATTGATCAGGAACCACCAGAGCTCCCTTCATAGCAGCGTCTGCTTGGGCAACTGCCTCTCCCGTCAATCCTTGTGGTACAGCAATCCTGTCACCAAGGTCGTTTGTGTATTCTGAAGAAACCGCAATGCGCACTAATGTGTATGCGCCACCTGCTATCGGTACCGTGCGCAATGCTTCGTCGGCGCTTCTAAAGTAGACTGCCTCGCCCAACCCCGCCACCTGCGCTTCCAATGCACGGCGTGTTCTCAAAAGTGCCACCGCGGCGGCAGTGCGATCTTCTGGGGAAAGTGTTCCCAATTCAGTAAATAGAGCGGCTTGGTTGGCCAGCAGCTGTGCCTGCATATCCGCAATCGCCGCTGCTTGTATGTTTGGCGTGCCACGCGTGAGGGTAGAAATGTTTGCTTGCATGCGCACAATCGCATCAACGAGTGCTGGGTCTGAACTACTCAAAGTTTCTGCCCGATTCGTAAGTGCATCAGTGAATTGCGTGAGCGCATCTGCGTCGTTGCCCAAGAGGCCTACAACACGCAGCACATCAAGGCGATTTTGCACCTCATCGATTTGAGCGCGCAACGCTTCGAATTCCTGATCAGTTGTACCCGGTGCCACAACGTCTGTTGGCTGCGCAAAGTTACCGGCGACAGCGCGATAGAGGAACGTATCTCCTTTGCGTGCTGGTGTCGCTAATGTAAATGCATCACGCTGCTCTTGGTTTGCAGGAAGCGCGAGCGTATCAACTTGGCGAATTGGTGTTTGCACACTGCGCACTTCGCGCGGCAATGTTGCGCCAGTCTTTGGCCCTACAGATGCCGCTACTGCCTGTCGTGCACGGATGAGTACTGGCTCTTCTGCCACTGCAACAGGCACGGGAACCGCTATAACAACTTCTCTTGTCTCTGCGTCTACAATGGATCCTTCAGGAGTATCAGAGAGACCTTGCGCACCGAGCGCTGCACGGGCACGTGCCACTGCCTCTTCGAATGGACGTACCGACGTTTCTGACACAGCGTCGGCATATGAACCGTCGAGCGCTGCCTTCGCCGCATTCAACGCATCGATTGCTGATTGTTGCTCTGGCGTAGGCACACGTGTGACAGAAGGCGTAGCAGGAGCGGCTTGCGGTGTGGCCACAATGTTGTTCAGTATGTACGTAATTCCCCGTCCCAAGATACCTGGCTGGCGCTCAGGCGTTGCCGCGATGGCAGTGGCCGTTTGCAGAAGTGCGTCATCTGCACGCAGTGCGTTCACTTCAGCAAGAGCATACCCCTCAAGAGCTTCCTGCTCACCCGATGTCCCCTTCGCTGCCAACGCTGCATCTCGCGCAGCACTCGCTGATGCACCCGCACGCTGTATCGCGTCGAGAAGTGCGATATTGCGTACATCACCTGTTGTCTCTAATGTCCACGCAAACACCGCATCTGCTGCTTCCTCATACCGTGGCGCAAGTGTCGCAAGAGCATCTATGTGCCGCTGAACTTGCGCGATATCCTCGCGCCCGAGCGCCTGTGCCAACGCAACGACCGTCGTGCGGTAGGTATCTCCTACCGATCCATCAGATGTGAGTGTCGAGAGAGCGTCAGCCACATCTTGTGGAACTGAAGGAAGATTTGTTGGAGTCGCAGTGCGGAAGCCACTGGCCACGCTAATACGTGTCAGAACTGGGCCGATAGTCTGCGTGCCGATGCTCAATATCGTGGCGATTCCTTGCTGCACCAGTCCTGTGACCGACGGCAGGGTGGTTGCTGCACCAGTGGCTACGTCGGCAGCAGAAGCGGGATCAATGAAACCAAGTGCAACCAGTGGCGCGAACAGTATCGGCATCAAACGAGATACTGCCGTGCGGCTCTGTGCTGGTGCTTGCACTTGCCCTAATGCAACTACTTCCAAAAGACCAGGCTGCTTAGCGTTAAACACCTCTACGGCCACCACCGCGCGTGCGATACCTGCTTCTGCTACACGAGTATTTCGTGCGCGTAAATCAAGGCGCGCCTGCCCCACTTCTCGCATAGCACTCTCAAGCAACGGGTCACCACCCACTACCCTATTGGCCACGTCAACCAAGGTTCTGAAACCATTTAGTGAGTCAATATCGTCCGGAGTCTCTATGCGGAATCGGGGAGCCTCGGCGACTCGCGACCTTCGTTGCACCCGCTCCGCGGCGGCCAAACCATCTGCAAATGACGCAGTACCACTCACCAACTCGATGAAGAGTTCCGCAAACGCTTTGTAGTCATACGCAAGTGCCATTCGCTCATCGGGTGTGAGTGCGGTTAGCGCCGTTGATCCGGCGAGGCGACTGCGCATCTCATAGAGAGTGGCCACTGCACTGGTGAAATTAGTCGTAATGCCCGAACGCCGAGCCTCGTCGATAACAGAGTCCAACCGGGCTGTAAATCCAGTTGCAGCGTTACTGAGACGCATTCCATTATTTTCCAGGTATCTGAACGCATTATCCGACTGGAGCTGTACAACCTTTCTAAATGTATTCCTGTTAGTTTGCTCTGGATTGCCATCGTCAAATGTTCCCTTGACTTCAGTATTAAGAACTGAGTTTGCAGTTATGTTGTCGGTTATAAGTGGCTTCAGTCTGACTTCGATGGCATTACTGAGAGCAGCACGTATTGCCTCTTGTAACCTCGGGTAATCATTCAAACTACTCAAATCAAGATTCTCGGGGATGCGAATAGGTGTTGGCACTTGAATATCTATTTCAATACCAAGATCGCGCGCAACACCAGCAAGAACAATATCTTGCCCCACTATCGTTGGTCTACTCAGTTCTACTACATTTGGTGCCACGCGCTTCGCTGAGTAATTTTCATTCGCTAAAAAGGCCACCGTTTCTGGAGTGAGCGAGGTCGCTTCAAGCGGGATTTCGCTGCGGCCTCCAGCTAATGTATCTTTTTGTGGCGCCGAGAGCCCTACGTATGCGTTCACGGGCGCACCAATACCACTCTCGAATGCGGCAAGAAATGCGCTCCCGTCTTGCCCCACATCAGCGGCTTCTCCTGAAATCTGCATAGCTCGATGCATGACAAACGGGAAAAGTTGCTGCATTGCGCGCTCGCGCGTACCAAGCGCATTGAAGCGTGGGTTCGACGATGGTGCGCTGAGTGTTTGCACATGGGTAGGCAACTCTTGTGATGTGAGTTCTGCATCTACCGCCTCTACGAGTTGAGTTTTCTGCTCATCGGTCAAACCTTCTGCTGCTCGTATAGCACTGCGTAATGCTACTGCTGCTTCCTCAAGAGCTCGCTCTTCAGCATTTGATCGAGGCGCACCGATACCCAAGCCTGCCATTGCCGATGTGAGCCAAGCGGCCGGTGCCACCTCACCATTCACCACCGCTGCGCCCACATCTGATACTGTCTGCGCAAATGCACCGGTTGGGTCGAGTGCCAAGAGAAGCGAGCCAACTGCCAATACTGCACCTGAGCGGAGTATCTTTGCGGCGGATGGCGTAGCAGCTATAGCTGGTGTGCTGACTACAGTAAGACTGCCGTCAGGACCCTGTCCGAAAGATATGCCCTGTGCTCGGCGTATCCCGTAGTGAGTCGCGAACCCTGCAGCTGGCAAATCTACAGTGCCATTTGGATCAAGTACAAGAATTGTCTTGTAACCAGTCTCCTTCCACCCATTGCGTTGATACATTCCAAAGGCGGGATTTGCTACAGCAGATTCACCAGCACCCTTCACGAAAATATTTTCTTGAATTCCATTGTCTAAGACTCCAGGAATTCCTGTGTTTCGTGACAAGTTATTGATTGCAGACAGAAGCGCTGCGCCATACCCTCGGCCGCGTGCAGAGGGAACCACATCTAGCCGCCCCAAGGCAATGAATGGGACGTTTTCACCCCGTATAGACAAATCACGTAAGCTCAATTGGGCACGAGCCACTACCGAATCATTTTCTCTTATAACCAAGTTCGCCTTAATGTTCGAACCGGCCACGGGCTCAATCTCAATTACACTCTCTTGCACTGGCACAGCTGCCACAGCATCGTTAGTTATTGCTTCTGCAAGTATTGGTTGAGCCAGTGTGACTACGTCAGCAAGGGCGAGCGGTTGTGCGGAACTGTTGCGTACTGCGATTGTCTGCTGCTCGACAGCATCATCTACATAGTCTGTGAGGTACGCGTTTCTTCCGACAACACGTGGCAACGTAGAAGCTGGTACTAATGTTTCATTAATTGCTAATTTGCTGCCCATCACTTCTGCTGCACGAATGACGCCAACTTCATGCCCCACTAGTTCTAGTGCAAGCGCAGGGTTGGCGAGAGCTCCACCACGAACAAAGAGCGTGCCGTTTGGCGCAGTATCAGACCTGATTCCAGGCTGCCATGTAGCAAGCTTTGGCTGCACTCCAGCCGTGCGCCCAATGGATTCAGGAATTGCTGCATATCCTTCTGGAACCGCAGTGAGACTCCCCGCTGGTACGCCAGGCACGGGATCATTGTGATTCACCACGCTCAACTGCACTCCGTAGTTTGCAATGAGCACGGCACCAAGCTCATCAATAAATGCACTGATATCAACTGCGCCTTCAGTGTTCGCATTTGCGCGCGCGGTGGCAATGGCTTGCAATTCTGGTGTATTTGCCAAAATTATTGGTGCCAAGCGCTGCGGCACTGATTCCTCCATCGTTCCGTTTTCTGCTGAGTAGCTCGCCCACGCAACACCACCATCAGACGGAATTGGTTGAGGTATTCGGGTGGCAAAGTCAGACTCAACTGGTGCATCTGCAACGGCTGTTTGTCTATATGGTTCGATAGAAGCCACAGAACCATCTTCGTTCGCTGTAACTACATGGGTTCTTGATTCCAAAAGGTAGCCTGTGCCGAGCCAAGACATGCCGGCACGTGCTAGTGCGAAATCAGATGTGCGGCGAGCAGCCTGATACGCTTCCTGATTTCCAGGTGTCGTTCGCAAACTTTCCGTCTTTGCGATTGCATCCAATTCGAATTGTGTAAGAACTGGAGTTTCGCCGCCCACCGTGGAAGCGCGTACCTGAACAAGCCCGCTCTCTATATCATCAGCGCGCGCCATAAATCCGTCACTGATGGCAAATTGGCCACGAACATACACATGCAGTTCTGGATTTTTTACCGCCATGTCGTCCATGAAATCCACCGAAAGCCCTTCTCTTTCAGCGAGATCTGCCATTTCGCGTCGAATACTGTTTGCTTCGCCACGGTATGCATCAGCAACCGCTTGCTCAGCATCACTAAGCCCAGGTACTTCATCTGCCACCGCAGTAGCATCCACTCGGGCCATAATTTCTCGCAACCTATCTCTCGATGTGGCAGGAGTAATGGTCGTTAGGTTTCGTGAATTGAATGCCGCCTCGGCCGCTGCGCGATTTGGGAAGTAGGCCGCAGTACCACGACTGTCACTCACTTTCCATTCACCATCACCTGATGAAACTATTTCCTCGTACTTCCATCCATCAGCAGCAACTGCACCTGGGGCAACTCGTGCAGCAGCTTGCGTTTCAATAGTCGCGCTTGGTGTGGCGATGGTTGGGATTCGTGATCGTCCACGAGCTGCATCAAATGCTAGTGAGGCGAGGTCGCGCACTACGTTTGTGGCAAAGCGCACACCAAGGAAGCGAACTCCTGGAACAAACCATCGTGCAATTGGCATCGTAGACGGAACAAAGAGCAACGCATCTATGGCAACGACGGCGTAGAAAGTGGCAGGCACTACCGAGCTCAGTGGAGCAACAGCAATAGCGGCGCCCACTGCAAGCCCGCGCCCGAATAGGCCAATCGTATTGCCAATAGGCGAGCTATCAATGAGTGCGCTCGTGCGAGGCAAGTACAGCGCTGCTCGCTGTGAAAGTGAGAGTGCTCGAGCAGGTGAAGCCGTAGTCGGCGCCACAACTTCTCCTGTTGGAGCTGAGGTAATACCACCTTCAGATACTGGTGCAGCTGGGGTCGCCACAGGTGAAGACCTTCGTCCCAAGAATCGAGCGAAGATGTTTGGTTGATCCACCGCTTCCCCATCAAGTAGCTCTAAATCAATCTCGCCATTGTCTGCCGTCAGCACAACAGAACCCTCAGTGTTTGCATACTTCCACCAACCAATAGCATCTACGCGAGCTTTCTGCTCCGCACTCAGTTCACCTGCCTCATATCGATCTTCCAGGTACCGGCGCGACTGGCTGAGTGAATCAAAGACTGCGATCGTGCGTGGCTCATCAGCTGCCATGATGTTTCCATTTTCACTAAGTACGCGCTCTGCCTCGGCAAGAGCTGCAATTGCTTCATCAGTTGATGTGTATACTCCGGCTTTCGAGCGCAGGTCGCCAGCTGGACTGATTTCATACTTTGACAGAGCCGAGAGTTGATTCTTCTGATCAGGGCTTACTAGACCTTGCCGCGCCCTGTCTGCAATATAGAGAGCTGCAACGTACGCATCGGAGTCAGCTTCGAGCCACTGCGGCGAGGCAACTGGTGTGGCATCAAGGACATTGCGCGTACGCTGCAGTGCGGTGATCGCTTCGTCAACATTTGTGTATTGCGTAGGTGTTCCAGAAATCCCAGGGCGGGTTTCACCTATTCGTGCAGCAGCAACACGCTGTGCGCGAGACACCGGGAAAATCCTCTGCTCTCCCGTGCCAGGGATCTGTGCAATCACAATCGGTTGTCCTTCAACTTCGGTAAAGCCAACTACAACCGCAGGCGCAGCGGCGCCAGGCACATCGCCTGTGCGCACCACCGCATCCCCTATCGCGATGCGCTCACTACCAGGAACCTGCACACTCCGCACGATTCGATTCCCCTCGGGGCTGTATCCTGTCGCTGGCACAGCACCGCTTTCCAATTGTGCTGCACGTGCGCCGAGCACATCGGCTTGCGCAAGCCAGCCTTGCACATCAGCTGTCGCTGCAGAAACGGTGCCTTGCGGAACAAAGCTTGGCGAAGCAGTAACGACCTGTGCACCATCGATTGCCAGACCCATTCGCTGTGCCTCTTCCGCTGCCGCACGACGATATTGCGCTTCCGCACTGCGCAGTGCACGCGCCTCAATCTGGGCAGCAGACTGAGTGGTTTCACTCCTTACCAGTCCTCTAACCTCTTCACCGGCGCGAACAAACTGCCCGCGAATATCTTGCACCACTTGCCCAATCGACGCCTGAACGTCTTGGGCAGCTCGCACTACAGGATTCACTGCAGAAAGCTCGGCATCAGTGCGCGCCAAAACAACAGGTGTTTGGCGAGCTTCCGTACTGACGATAGACTGGCCAATACGTTGTTGCACAGCTGCGTGCTCTGCGACGCTTTGCCCCTCTTTAAACACAACAGAGCTTGCGGCCGGCTGCACTTGGGCAAAATTAACACGCTCCCACGCATCAATGTTGCCACGCATGGTATTCATGCGCGCAGTGAGAGCGTCGCTCGGTGCAATTCCGGATTCGCGAACCGCATCATCAAACTTCCTCAGAGCATCACGCGCCACTACATTCTCGGCTTGGTTCAAATTACTCAAATACGACTCACCAGGTCTCCCCACAGTGCCTGATGGTGCCGCAGTGAGATCGCGTCCTGTTGCAGGCGTGTTGTTTAAATCGTCTATCGCTTTTTGGGCAAGTGCGCGATGCTCTGGTGCAACAGCAAGGTCGCGCGCGATAGCTTCAAAATGTTCGGTCGAACGGTTTGCACGCACCGCTTCAAATGTCTCTGTCTTTGCCACCTTATCAACCAACTCTGCTTGCTTGAGGTGCGAGTAGAGCAAAAATTCTTCATCTGGGGCAAGTGCCTTTCCACGACCCAGGCTGCGCTCAAACAATTCGTATGCACCTGTGCCGTCATTGACACTGCGTGCGCCCGTCGTTATGTCGCGAGCAGCATTGTCCGCCTGTGCGAGTGCTGTGCGCACACTGTCGGCATTTCTCTGCGCGATGCCAATGGTGTCGTTGACCTTGGCGGCATCAACTACAACAACGTTGTCTCCAATCCAGTATCCGCGTTCGCCGGAAGCAAGGATGTTACCGCGCCCATCCTTAAAGCCAGTGACAATCGTGCCGTTACCTCCAATTATGGGTTCACCGAGTTCAGCGGGCATACCAAAGCGACCAGGACGCCCAGTTGCCTGCCCCAAGAGCTCGAAGCGGTCGGCTCCATACGAAACCATAGTGTAGAGACCTTGTGGGTCGTACCCTTCCCCGCGCTGGACGATAAACACATCACCCTTCTTTTCTCCTGTTTTGAGAAGATCTGAAAGTGGCTTGTCTACCAACTGTCTACCTTCTGGTCCGACTTTGTAAATTGCACCATACGCATCTTCGACATACACGTCCCCTTTCATTCCTTTAAAGACACCGTCGCGCCTTGCTGCATCACCAACCAGTCGCTCATATGTTTGAGGCTGATCAAATACTCCTACGATTACATTTCGCTCAGGAACGCCACTGTCCATACCCGCCCTTTGTCGAATAATGTCATCGGCGGCTGCCTCGCTGCGTACCATCTGCACATCTGACGGGTCGAATCGTTTCGCGCTCAACACCGTCACCTCACCACCAATGCGAGCGTCATTGAGCGCTCGAACCCCATCGTAGGTTGCCGTAATACCACGCACTTGCCCGCCCTGCTTTAGTACATCAGCGTATACATCGCGCTGTGCAACCTTGGCCGTTGATCGCAGTTCGGAAACTATCTCAGACACCGATCGCCCTCCAGAAAGCGAGCTGCCGAGTGGCACATTCCCCACTGCTTCACGTGCCAGCTGATTTTTTGTATAGGCGATAAGCCCATACGTATCGTGTGGAACCAGGCCAACTTGTGCCTGGTTGTTCGGCCCGATGACATCCAGTCGCCCATTTTCAAGTCTCAAACCTCCTTGTTGCCCTGTGCGTTGCGCCAATCGATCAAGTGTCTGCCCAACGGCGATGTTGTCGACACTGCCCACTCGCGCTACATCAGGAAGACCGTCACGGGCGAATTGTGCCTGTGCTTGGGAACTCAACCGTGTCTCACCAGTCGCTTCGTTTATGAAAATACGTGCATCACTCGCAGCATCTGGTTTTAGCGAAGACCACTGCTTACCTTCGACGCGCTCTATCGTATACTTGCGACTCGCCAGTGGTGCATCATCAAGAAGCGACGCACCTGGCTTAATATCAAGACTTTGCAAGACACGGCCTACCACCTCTTCCTTTGCCAGTACCGATGCACGCGCTGCTGTTGCATCGCCTGCCGTACCGATAATGCTTGCCGTCGAATCCCCGAGCCATTTGTGGTATTCATCAACAGTCACTCGGTTTGTTTTATTGAGTGACGCAATCAAATCGGTATCCTGCGCATTCTTTGCGTAGGTCAGTATTTGCCCGCGAGTAGCAGGATCAAGCACTAGGATGTCGTTTGCTGTGCGCCCCTTAATGATTGAGATAGCTTCTGCTTGATTCGTATTCCACAAGCGCGCAATGTTACGTGGCTCAAGTCCTCCACGGCGGAGCATCCCTTCGACGGTCGCACTCCCCAACCGTTCCGAGAGAAATCCTGTTGAAAGCTCGCGCGGAATGCCTAGTTCACCAAAGAAATTGTCGCCAAGGAGCATACGTTGCAAACGCATTTCCGCAACTTCCATCAACGTCTTCCCCGCACCAGTTGTTGCGACAAGATTGTTTCCACGGGCAAGTGCATATACACCATGAACCTGGCCCGTAAACAAATCAAAGTCGAATGCGCCACTGTGCATCGCGCGCAACTCTTGGCGCAAGAGCGAAACACCGGTAAGCAGTGGATCCTGGACCTGCCCGGCAGCAACCGCAGTTTCGAAATTTTTGTTAGCAGTGGCCCAAGCATCCTCGGTGTTATCAATACCACGGTAGTACTCTTCCGCTCGTGACTCAGCTCGAGCAATTCTTTGCTGAGCCTCAGCAACACCCTCGTTAAAACTGCGCCCTTCGCGACCATGTGCAGTTCGAACATTCTGTACTTCGTCTGCAAACTGCTGAGCGGTATATCGTGTGTTACCTCGATCCAGGAAACGCTCCAGGCGTGCGCTTTCACCTTTGCTCTCAAAGGCAAACCCTTCTTTTTTCATTCGCTCTGCCAATCCAGGAAATTCTCCCGAAGCATCGATCTTTTTCAAGATCTCGTCCGTTTGTGCCGTTATTCCTGCGAGCGCATCTGATTTGTTACTCAGTGCACGAGCCTGTGCCACATCATCAGCCACCCCTTCGGCACGACGTGCAAACATTTCCGCTTGCCCTGCCTCGTAGCGAGCTTGGTCGAGCACCTTCTCAAGATTCACCATCGCAGCGTCGCGTGCACTACCTGGTGCTGCTTCGTCGATAATTTTCTGCAAGCGCCCCGCTTGCTCACCGAGGTCTTTTGCGCGTCGTGCCGCTGCCTCCGCAAGTGGTGCATTTACTTGACTACGCGCCTGAGCGAGCACATCAGTAGCCTCGCGAGCGGCACCCTCTGCCCGCGCAAGTGCTTCGTCTGCTTTTGCAAGATGCGCTCTGGCAGGTGCCACATCAGAGCCCTGTGCAGCAGCGGCGCGTGCCTGAGCAGTCGCATGCTGCTCTTTCGCTCGAGCCAGCGCTTCTTGTGCGCGACCTTGCGCACCCTCTACACGCAACAACCTCCGCTCCTGCTGTTCAGCTGTACGTGCTCGAGCCAATGCTCGCATCTCGCGTTTGGCAACTTCAGCACCTTGGCGAGCGGCCGTGGCTGCGTTCTCTGTACCAACTTTGGCTCTCCCCGTATCTCGAACAGCTGTACGAGTGAGTGCAACCTCCTCAGCGCGCAGTGCCGCTTCATGCGCAGTTTTAGCGTGTGTCATTGCCTGCCCTTCTGCGTCGCGAATTGCCTTCAACCGCTCGGTTGCAGCCTCAGAATTTGGGAGTCGCCTCTGCGCATTTTCCGCAGCAAGGCGCGCATCTGAAAGTGCATCTGCCTCCCGTCGAGCTGCTCGAGCCGCATTACGTGCATCCGCTGCTGCGGTTTCAGCGCCTCGTATCGTGCGAGCGCCCTGCGCGCGCGATGTTGCGCTCGAAGCGTCGGTTGCGTACTGCTGTGCACGAGCAGGTACTGAGTCGGCTAATGTGCGCGCGGCCTGCACCTCCGTGGGCGCTGCTCGCGTCAAGCGTGCACCCTCTCGTATTTCCGCGGCTGTCTTTGCACGAACGGCCCCCACCTCTGCAATTCGTTGTGCCTCTGCACTTCGTTGTGCAAAAGTAGCAGTGTTGTCTGCAACCTCTTCCAGACGCTTCAGTGCCCGTTGCGTCGCCTGAGGCAGCGCACTTCTTTCCGCGCCATTTACGGCTGCACGTGCAGCGTCTAGACGCGCAGCTGCATTTACCGCCGCATCTTGAGCCACTTGGTTTGCAGCACGCGCACGTGCCACGAGCTGTTCAGCTTCTACAGGCGTTCGGGCAGCAGAAACATCTCGAGCAACTCGCTCTGCGTCTTGTGCACCGCGCAGCCCTCTTGTCTCAAACGTACGAACGTCGCTTTCACTGCGTGCAATCTGTGCACCGCTTCGTTGTGGTTGCAGATTGGTAAAGCGCTGCCGTGCATCAGTGGCAAGTCGTTCTGCTTCATCAGCCTGTCGCTCCATGATAAGCGCTCTCTCTCGTGCGGCACGCACCGCATCGTCTGCAGGACCAACACGGTCGAGTGCATTTAGTTGCTCGCGTGCATCGTCGGCAGCTTTTCGAAGATTGCTCGCGGCACCTGATAGTTCATCAAGTTCGCGCGATGCCCTATCGAATGCATTTGCAGCACCGCGATTTGTCCACGCGCTTGTAGCATCATCAATGGCTCGATTAAATGAGCTTGTTCGCGCAAGGGCCGCTTCATTTGCAGCACCTGCTTTGGTACGCAGTGCATCAATCTCGCGTAGCGCTGCTTTTCCTGGAGCGGTATCCGAAATGGTGATGGCTGCATTTCGAATGTCTTCGATTGCTTTCACACTTTCCTTTGCTGCTAGGTTTGCAGCCTGTGCAGTGTCCACGTTTGTTTTTGCCGCCTGGGCAAATGGATTTGCTGCCGGCTCGACTGCTCGTGGTACACCAGTTCCAGGAACTTCTGCCCGAGCTGCAGGCGCAAGTCCTCCTGGAGTACCTGTCGTAGGACGACCAGCAACAGGAGTAGCCCCTGGACCATCAAGAGCAGAAGCGGGACCAGGAATGTCATCCAGGGCCCGTGCAGCAACTGGACTTATGGGAACAGGGCTCGTGTCTCCGGTGCGCAACACATCATCCGCGATTCCCAGAGACGGTGTGGCTGAAAGACGGTCTGCCACAACCGCCGGACGAAAAGCTTCAGATGGAGTGGAGCGTTCGAGGTATGCAACACCTGGCGTTGCAGGGTGTGTTACCACCTCTCCAGCACCTCTACTTTCGACGCGGAAACCTGCCTCTGAGAGTGTTTGACGGGCTCGCTGTGCATCATCAATAGCGCGTGCAGCGACCGGCGTAATTCCTTCAACGACGCGTGGTGCTGCGGCACTGTCAATCAAATAAGGACTTCTTCCTGCATCAAGTGCTAAACCCTCTCGCGCGAGAGTTCCTGAAGACACCACCTCATCGGCAAGTTGCCCACCGAAACGGCGTGCCATGAAACTTTCATCAACATAGCCAGTGGCAAGCCGCACGTCAGCTATAAAGTCTCCACCAATTCTTCCGACGCGTGAGGCAACCCCAAGCACGGGGCGACTAACTGCCAGCGGTGCCACATTTAGCGTGTCCATCAAACCCGTACCCATGCGATCCCGATCACTGGTTTTTACAAATGCATCGTAGCGCTCGTCCGTGAGATGGCCACTGAGCGCAGCAGCCGACGTGGTAATGTCGGCTGGCATGCCCAGGGCGATTTCCCCCGCTTTTGCAAGACCCGCAGGAATAGCATTCACGTACCATGGGGAATCGGGGTTATTCCACATGGCGCGCGCTGCATACCCCAGCTCTGTACGCAATTCTTGTGTGTTGTGGCTAAAGCGTTGTGCAACCGCTTCAAGGTTATCTCCAAAGGTCGTCCCATATCCAAACAACTCAATCTGGCTAGGAGTCCCGAGTTTCGGCTGCGCCACTACATAGCCATTAAGCTGCTGCATCAGTTCGGCGCGTCGCTCTTGCGCGGCTGCAATACCAGGCTCTGTGAGCGTCCTTGGAAGTGCACTATTTTCCAACCGCGCGATGCCTGCATCAATTTCGGCGATCTGTCTCTGTGTATTAAGAACAGGGTCAAGCCGAATATCCTTGTCGATTTTGGCCAGAAGTTCAGGAGAATATATACCTTGCTGCATGCGTCCCAAATCTTGGCTAATTCGATCAACATCAGCCTGAACCTGCGCACGCTCAAGTGCCCACCCCTGATTGTCAGCGGTTGCATACGCTTGTTGAATGCGCTTATCAACCGAGAGTCCATCAAGAGATGGGGACGCGGCTTTGGCGTTTACTTCCGCTATTTTCATATCCAACAATTGCAGATCACGCTGCTTAGCACCAAAAAGTGCAACCTTATCGTCAAAATAGCGAGCTGCGTTCTGGTCGCGAATAACTTCTTCTCGTGTGTGCGTTAGCAATGTTGCCCGAGGACCTTCGAGACCACGAGCAAACGCGTCGCCTTTCAAAGGATTTTGGTAGGCGAGCGCTTTATCTGCACCACGCTGTGCTAGTGAGTTGAGTCGCGCAATCTCATCCTCGGTCTTGAACGCTGCCGTTTGTGCTTTTCCTATTTCACTAAGCAAATCGCTGTTTGAAAGATTGCTATACGCGGGAACATTTTCCAGGCGTTCAAGACCCGCCGCAGCACTCCCAGTTCTATAAGCGTACTCTTGCTTCAGAGCCTGTACTGTGTCGGTTTGAGCAGAAAGCTGGTTTCGTAATGAAACGACCTGCCCTCCAGCATCAGCGGCAGCGGATAGTTCCAAATCTGCACGCACTGCTGCACGCCCTGTTGGAGCCGTATCCCCAAACATGGTGTATGCAGGATTGTTTAGGAAATTATCCTGAGTGCGTTGATATGCAATTAATGAGCGTGCATTCTCTTGCGTTATTGCCTGGATAGCGCCCATGCGCTCTTGCGCAGAGCGCACACTTGAGTCGACAAAAGCTCGCACCTCTTCTGGCGCGGTCGGCGAGACAAACAACCTTCCTGTGGCAGCCTCGAAGCGCGCATCCGCAGTTTGGAGTGCTTGCGCCAGAGTAATTGTTTCGTTGAGTCGAGCTACGGTTAGGTTGCGGAGGTTTCTCTGTAAATCTGCAGGATTATCGCCGTTCGGAATAAGACCACTAATATCTTCAGGTGTTTGCCCTCTGAGTGATTCTCGATACATTGCAACCTCGGCAGGAGTTTTACCATCAAGTGCATTGGGCACCCCGTCACCTTTTGCAGACTCAACAGTCCCTCCCTGCCCCAAAATCCTCTCTGCAGCATCGTATGCAGCAACGAATCCTCGATCACCACTTCCAAAACGCGTCAGGCCATCAAAGTTTTCTTGTGCCTTCGTGAGAACCACGTCCTGGTACGCCTGCAGGCGCGACTGTTCCTTCACTGCAGTCAAATAGTCAGTCGTTGAAAGTCGGCCGTCAGCATCACGGGGCAACGCGGAAATTGCGCGTGAAGAATCTTGTACCGCCTTGATAGCTTCGGGCATCGAAGCCTCCGGCACACCAACCGCAGCGTCTACGTCTCGCAAGGTGAACTCTCGCTGCGTCAGCCTATCTGCCGCAGCGGGGGCTTCTGCGAGGTTGCGCTGAGTGGCAGCGGCTAACTGGCGATCGGTCTCTTGTAGACGAGCATATTCGCTACCAAAAGTTTTGTCCGTAGTGGGTGGTGCATACGCATCCCCTGTCGGCTCATAGATTCGGATGCCGTGCTTTTCAGCAAAACTATCAACGGTCCCTGTAAGAGATGCTTCCCGCGTCGCTTCAATACTTTGCACATTGCGCACAATCGCATCAAATTCTGGGTTTGACCCAGGAGCAGGCGTCACCCCCTCAAGTCCGAGTGCTTTTGCAACAGTGTCGCGCACCGTGGAATCGGATGGACCACCTGGAGTTGCAGCAACTTCACTGTATGAAGTTGTTAGAGCACGTAGCACCGCCTCACGATCTTTTGTTCCAGGCACATAATCCCGATAGTCAGACCCAGCAAGAGATGCCCCGTACTTCTTTAGAGCATCATCTTGCGATTTGTAAGCAGCGCCTAATGCAGCACATGCAGCACTTTTAGCATTTACGCAGGTAAGGCTCCCGTCTGGGGTCGTCTTGAACGCATCAGGATACTGCTCTTTTACTTTATCGATACCTTCTTGCGCTCGTGCAACATTTTCCAATGCCTCTTGAGTTGCGCGGTCACGAACTGGTCCCCCATTAAGTTCGCGTGCTGCTTCTTTTATATTCCACGCATCTTCCTTGGTAACTGGAGTGCCGGTAAGCAGCTGGTTATCGAGTGCCGCATTGAGTGCATCGTATGAGGCTTTATCAGGCGTCTCGAAAGTGCTGCGCGCTATAGCCGGATCGAGCTCTTGCAATTCGCGCTGCGCGTCACTAAATGCAGCACCTTGTTCCCTACTGAGCAAGGCTTCTTTGCCAAAGATTTGCTCGTCGAGAGCACGGTTGAGCGCAGAGTAGTTATCTACCCCATCCGCATCAAATGCGCTGCGCGTAGCAACTCCGTACTGTGCCAAATCTTCTCCACTTACTGGAATGCCCACATTGTTTGCTTCTACTAATGCAGCACCGAGCTCGGCACGTGCAGCAGCAATTGCCTCGTTAGAAGTTGCTTCAACGGGAATGCTCTCCCAGGCTGCATATGCTGCATCCAATCTTCGCTGTTCTGGCGACGATAGGTCTGGTCGCCCAAAGAAACTCGCGACAGAGTCGGCAAACACCCCGTTTCCGTCTCGTAATATGCCGAATGGCCCGTTTACAACAGCATCCACCAGCACAGGGCGAGAGCCGTCAAAAAGTGTTGGTAGGTTTGCCCATTCAGGAATGGCTGCATCCGCTATGCGACCAAAGGCACGAGCCGCGTCGGAGAAGTTTCCTTCTTGTAAGTTGCGCACAACATCGTTCAGCGTGGGGACCGCCGCAGGATTCCCGTCTCCAATTGCAGTACCAGCAATACCTTGTATCGCATCTGATGGCGTAAATGCGACAGGTGTTACTGCAGGATCAAACCCTTTCGCAACCGCGTCGAGTGCCGCAGCATTGTCGGTAAGTGCAGGCGGTACTTCAAATCCGGTTGGGAGGATTGAAGGACCGGTTGGATTACTGCTATTTGGATTTGCTGGAAACGTGAGGTCGCCCGTTGCACCGTAGAGAAATGGGCCGGGGCCGGTAAGCGTGGTGCCAGGAAACCCGAAGGTGTTTGGTACGCTGCCCACCTCACCAAGTGAACGGTATAGGGGTGAGCTTGGATTACTGAGTGATTCAAATTGACCATTGGTGGGACTAAAAGAAAGCGCGTTGCTCCCGTACGTAAATGTAGGGCTGTATGTTTCAGCGCCACTAAACGAACGAGGTACGAACGAGGGGTCGCCAGTAAACGAGGTGAAGGGGGTTACCGTATCACCAAACGTGGGAGCAAAGCCAACACTATTTGCAAATGGCGACACACTACCACCCGAGAAAAACTGATAGTTACCTGCCGGAATACTCTGATCAAAAATGCGTGCCCCATTTTCTGCACTAATATCTGCATTCAATCCAGGAGAGAATATTTCAAAATTGGATGGCGTGAATGCATCCCCTGTCCCCAGACCGTCGGTGACTTTCCCATAGACCTGTTCGATGAAAGATGGTGTTGCTTCTCCTGCACCGGTAACCGCAGTGCCCGGGAGCGAACCCTCTCCTGGTTTTGCATCAAATGCTTTGAGTGCGTCTGGACTCAGACGATCCCACGCATCCTCTCCAAGTGGTGTTGGTTTGAAAAGATCGGTTGATGGCGTGTATGGCCCTGTGCCCACACTCGGACCAGAACTGTTCATCGCATCTGTTGCCACATCGGTACTGCACGACGAATTGCCGCCCGAATCTTTTGTACAGGTAACCGTTTCGCCTTCCGGCGTTGTGTAGGTCACTGTTCCAACCGTTTCTTCTGCCTGCTTCAATTCCGCCTCGGCGGCTGCTCTTTCGGCAGGGGTTTTTGCATCAGCAACTTTCTTCTTGAGTTCGTCGAGTTTTGATGTAGTGACACCTTTAGCGTCGGTAGTAGCAGTACCACCTTTCCCAGTAGCAGCAGTATCATTGGAATTCGCTGTGGACTCTTTTTCCACGTCGATAAGCTCTTGTGCCTGCGCAAAGACAGCCGTAGGTGGTAAGACAAGGGAAAGTACCAGTACGAGCGTCAATGCACGTACGAAAAAGCTCGACGGTTTAAGGAGACCGCGTGGCATGTATGCATCGTATCAATAGTGAACAGGTTACCCTCACGATATGCACAGTTTTATCAACACTTTTGAGGAATGGAACACATATATCAAACGTGGAAAAGCCCGGCTCAAAAGTCCGGGCTTTTCTCTGGAGGCCACCATCGCATTGTTAGTGGCTCTCCAGTTGGTTGAGTGCTGCGCGTATCGCGGCGTCGTAGATATGCTGCCGAGACATGAAGGCTGCTTGGGTAAGCTCGCGCATGTGGTCGATACTTGTCGAACCACACCCGTGGAACTCACCAGACGCTAGGCCGTCGACGACATCCGCATGCAGGACCACCTGTTCGCACAGGTATTTGGTCAGGCTTGCCCGCTCTGTCTTCCCCACTGTTATGGGAGCCGACAGAGCGACCATCACGAACAGCCCGTTAGGACCGTCCGAAACAGAGATGAACATCTTGTCCACGGCGCCGATTTCGCGCGGCGCATCGAGCATGAGCGGGATGTCTTTCCCCTTCTCGCGCTCGATGAGCTTGGCGACACGTTCCATGTCAGCCTTGCTTGCCGCACGACTTTCGTTGGGCAAGAAAGCCGACAGCAGCAGAGCTACTATCAACATCTTAAGTTTCATCGTGTGTACTCCTTGGTTCAGGACTGTACCTGTACTAAGGCGACTATAGTACAGATTTGTACATTTGGCAAGTGCCACCTGTGGACAGGTAGTGGACGGCTTTTACTTAATCTTAACCGTCGCAGAAACCTCTTTGGTGAGCCCTCCTTTGGTGGTGCATGTTAAATCAAAGGTAGTCTCTTCAGTGATATTTGGTGTATCGGTAAGGCCGCTTCTTCCCGTTTTTCTAAAGCCTGGGAATCCAGCGCTCGTAATGATGCAGGCATCGTCTCCTTCTCGCATGCCGCCACTTACCCACGCCAATTTTACCGTTTTACCAGTTGCCGTTTCAGATGGCGTTGCTGCAAGTGCCACAAATGGCTTGGACACACCCACTACACAGGTGGCAACTTTCTGCACACCGTCTTTGCTGCACGTTAGTGCGTACGTAACATTTGCAGATGTTCCTCCTTCAGATGGAAGGGTTGCCTGCAGCTCGGTAGAGCCAGACATTTGGTTTCCAGTATCAAATTTGTCGCCCCTGCTTGCTGCCGCACCGGTACAGGTCCAGGAAAGTGCGATGGGGCCACCTACATCTTGTGTGCTTGGCGGCTTTGGCGCGCAAGAAAGTTCCGCCTTTAGTGAGTCTGCTGTTGGTGTTGCTACACAGCGAGACCCGTCGTAGTTCTGCCCCGAAGGACAGTCACATCGGTTTTCTTGTTGATTGTATACAGTGCCTGCGTAGGTTGCGCACGGGTTTTGCACTGCACAAGACGACCCGCTCCACGACTGACCACTTGGGCACGTACAGGTCCCATTCTGGAGCGTGGTACCTGGATACTGCGAGCAACCATTAGTGTTTTGTGCCTGCTGCTGGCCACTTCCGCTACTACCCGTACCTGATCCACTACCCTTACTTCCACCGCCCAACATTTTCCCAAGCTGCCCCAAGAGTGACTGCAGAGGATTTTGCTGCTGACTCCCACTTGCGAGCTGCATACACGCATTAGTGTTGCCGCCGCGACATGCAGCTTCAAGTTGCGCCTTTTGCTCTGGTGACATACCACCGCCAAGCAGACCACCCAACATGTCCATAATGCCCCCACGTGCTGGTGGTGTTTGTGGCGGCGTTTGCTGAGCAGCACGCTGTCGCGCCGCCTCAGCAGCGCGTTCGCGAGCCAATCTATCTGCGTCTGTTTCTGTACGACCAGGACCAGCTGCTGCAGCTCTTTCTTTGGCTAACCTCTCTGCCTCAACCGCCGCAGCTCTTTCGCGCGCTATTCTAAGAGCAGCCTCACTCTCCGTCTCTGTTCCTGGAGGCGTCCGCATGGTGTAAATTACACCGTCTTCTCCCGTAAGATCCACTGCTCCCGTGGGACGTTGATCACGCATCCGAATTCCATCGACATAATCAGTTGCCGCTGGAGTAAGTGATGTCGCTGCGCGCCTGGCACTATCGGTCCCCGCCACATCGTCCGCAGTGAAGAGGCTCGTTTCTACTCCAATTTTAGCGTCTGAGGGAACCACTCCAGTGTTGTACATACCGTCTCTAACCACTCCATCAGTGGCCCCCGTTGCCCATTTCCACCAGTCGGTCACTTTTTCTTTGACTTCGCCCAAAAGAGCGCTGCCTCTATCGACAATCGTGCCTGGCACAGTTCCACTATCTCCTGGCACCACCACGGGAACCCCACCCATGACAATAGGCTTGCCTTTCAATGCTGCAGTGTCCCACGCGTTCTCATCTGGCACCTCAGCCAATACTGTACCTGTATCTCTGATAGGCTCGCGCGTTACCGTATCTTCTATGCGTGTTGTTCGTCCTAAAACTGCGGACTCTGTTCTTGGCACGCCCCCAGCGTAAGGGTCAGATGGGTCCAATCTAACCACCCCACCGTCGGCAACCATATCTTTCATTTGCTCCAATTGCGCATTCTTAATAGCCAGATTGTCCATAGAATCCTTCAGGGGTCCCGTGAGAACTCCCTCCTTGTCGAGCGTGTCTCGGATAGATTCAATTTGGATAGAGTTTAAATCGGGTTTAGCGAGCTGCTGGTAGGCACTCTGCAGAGCAGGTGACGCTTCTTGAAAAGCACCGCCTACAATGTCTGAAACTTCGCGCTGTGCTTGCGCACGATTTGCCTGTGTTTCAAAGATGTTTTTAAACCCACTAGCATCTTCTGGTTTAAGTCCTCCCATACCCGCATCTCCAAAGGCCTGGTCACACTCTTTAGTTCCTTGGTTACAGGCACTCGTAATACTTTGAAACGCCTTTGTGTCCATTTTTATCGTCTTTCCCGTTTCAGGATCCGTAAACTCAACAATCCCAGTACAGTTTGGATTCAATACGTCCACGTTGCCGCTTCCGGTGATAGCTACACTTCCCCCAGGGGAGCCTGTGGGACAACTGACGGAAACACGGTTGTCGTAGCCTTCTCGTGGTGGTTCCGCATTATCATCGGGCACTGCCGCTGCAGCCAGTTGCACACTTTCAAGTGCTCGTTGTTGAGCCACCGTGCTGTGCATTTGAGATAGTGTTGCGATAGTACCCACCAATGCAATGAGGAGCGCCGCTTCAAACATAACCGCGCCTCGCGTACTTTGTCGCCAGTTCATGCACACAGTATGCAGCACAAGCGACCGATGGAGAGAAAAGACTGTGCACAAAGGTGCCATATCAAGTAGCGGAAAGTGCTCAGCGCTGTGATATTCGCAAAGATAGTGAAGAGCTGGGCCTGTACAGATGAGGCAAGGGCGTATTTGAATGGAGCGCACACTCGTGTTACAGTCCCCGCATTGCTCTCGTCGTTCAATGGATAGGACGCAAGCTTGCGGAGCTTGTAATGTAGGTTCGATTCCTGCCGAGAGCACAAAATTTAGCGGAGCAAATTTTTTGCTCTCGGAGCAAGGTGCCGTGCACCTTGCGTCAGGAATCGAAGGTCCGAGCTGGGCCCCGTCGAGCACGACGGGGCGCGAGGAGCGGCCCGCGAAGTTTTCCATGCGACGGCATGAAAACTTTGTGGGAGATACTCCTGCCGTAGCATTCTCGCGGGTTCAGGAATCGAAGGCATTTTCGGGACCCCATTCAGAAGAATGGGGTGAAAATGGCGGTCTGCGGAAATGTGGGTACCCTGCCAGCCGCCCTACCTCTCAAACAAAAAGCCCCACATCGTGGGGCTTTTTGTTTCACAAATCTATTTATTTCATCCCAGCAACCATGCGAGCAACCTTTGCCTTGTTGCGAGAAGCGGTGTTTTTCTTCAAAACGCCACGCTTTGCTGCTTTGTCGATTGCCTGGTACGCAAGAGGGAGGAGCTTTGCTGCCTCAGCCTTTGAACCTGCAGTAACTGCCTTTTCGAGGTCTTTGAATGTCTCCTTTACGGCGCGAGTGCGACGTACATTGTAAACACGACGTCGGAGCGACTGTCGGTGAGCTTTCTTGGCTGATTTGATGATTGCCATAGGTAACGCCGCGCATACTACAGTGAAATAGTGAGGTGTGCAAGTCCCACACGCGGTAGCCGCCCGCGAGCATCATGAGCGTGGGTTTATATCCCTTTTTAATCAGGAGCCGGAGGAAATGAGCCGTCCGCGATGCATTTATAGGCAAAATGCGTGCAGTTGCTATGATATACGCATGATTCGTATGCTCATGGGAGAGGTTGCTGATGTGCACGCAGACCACTTGGTGCTCCTGATTCAAGGGGTGGGATACAAAGTGGCAACTACCCCAGACATTCTGAACCGCTATTCTATTGGGGATCAGGTGACCCTGCACACCCACCTCGCCGTACGCGAGACAGCACTCGATTTGTATGGCTTCCCTTCCACCCGATCCCTCTCACTCTTCGAACTACTCCTCACTGTTTCAGGTATCGGCCCAAAATCGGCACTCAACGTGCTTTCCCTTTCAACAGACGAGCTTCTCATTTCAGCGGTGCGCGAAGGAAACGCGAGCCACCTCAGCAAAGTCTCTGGTATTGGAAAGAAAACCGCTGAAAAAATAGTACTCGAGTTGAAAGAGAAAATGGCGCTCATACCGGGTGCAACCACTATCGTTTCAGGTGAAGATGATGCTATTGAAGGTCTTCGTGCCATGGGCTACTCACTCGCTGAGGCACGTGACGCACTGAAAGAAGTTCCTCGCACCGTGGAAGGAGGCAGTGCACGTATTAGGGAGGCTCTCCGCTTATTGGGAAAGAAGTAACCATGTACCAACTAAAACATCTGCTGCACCGAGTGACACCACCTGCCGTTTTTGCGTGGTATCACTTTGCTCTCGCACTGTTAGGTGCCGTACGGTACGGTTTTCCCGCTAAAAAGATCGTAGTGATCGGTGTTACGGGCACTAAAGGAAAGTCGAGTACCACGGAATACATTAATGCCATTTGCGAAGCTGCTGGAAAAAAGACCGCCGTTTCAAACAGTATTCGTTTCAAAGTAGGGGCGACCGAGCGACGCAACACCACCCGCATGTCCATGCCTGGCAGGTTTGGTATGCAAGCTTTTTTGCGAGAGGCAGCGGATGCACAATGCGACATTGCTATCCTAGAGATGACCTCAGAAGGAGCGGCACAGTCGCGCCACCGTTTCATAGCCCTCGACGCTCTTGTGTTTACGAATCTTGCGCCCGAACACATTGAATCGCATGGATCTCTTGAGAAGTACATCGACGCAAAACTTTCTATTGGAAAAGAACTCGCACGTTCTCCCAAGCGGCCACGCATCATGGTGGTAAACGACCACGACGCCATCAGCGAAAAGTTTCTTGCACTCAGCACAGAACTTCCTATTCGATTTGCCTTAGAGCACGCAACACCCTGGACGACTAACGGGTCTGGCGGCACATTTACCTATAAAGGCACCCCTGTATCCGTCCACTTCCCTGGCCAATTCTCGCTGGAAAACGCACTTGCTGCGGCCGAAGTGTGCGGTGCTCTGGGTATCACGCCCGATGCAGTGGCTCACGGCATTGGCAATCTGACACGCATTCCTGGCCGTGCTGAAAAAGTGGACGCAGGCCAGTCATTTGATGTCTATGTAGATTACGCTCACAACCCTTCCTCACTCGAGGCACTTTTCTCCTCATTTCCTGCACAGAAAAAAATATGTATCGTTGGATCAACGGGTGGTGGCCGCGACATATGGAAGCGACCAGAGATGGGGCGCATCGCAGGACAGCTCTGTGATGAGGTAATCGTGACCAACGAAGATCCGTATGACGAAGATCCTGAAGCTATCATCAACGCCATCGCATCGGGTGTGAAAGATAGGAAGCCGACCATTTGCCTCGACCGCCGAGAAGCCATTGCGAAGGCATGCAGAATGGCACAGCCCGGTGATGTGGTGCTGATAACGGGAAAAGGGACCGACCCAAACATACGCATTCAGAACGGAAAGAGCATCCCATGGAGTGATTTCGAAGTGGCCAAGGAAGAGCTGGTAAAGCTACGCGCTACTCAGTAATATCGCCGCCCTATACACAACCTCGTAGGTTGTTCTGTGCGCACCCCACCACCCTGCACAAAACCTCAGGGTGGTGGGCACGCACGCACACTATAGCTACTGTGCGGCCCAAGGTGTGCGGGTATACTGTATCCAATGTTGAAAAACATATTATTGCTTCTCATTGTGCTTATCATCGTTGCCTCTGCAGTTACATGGGTAGCAAGCGGAGCACCCCAAGAAATTGCTCGCCGCACCAATCTGATATCGAATCCATTTGCCAGTTTTGCAGCAACAACAACGCAAGGAGGCTTGCGCCTTCCTGTATACCCCATTCCCGAATATGTTCCGCTCGAGCTTCCTCTATTTAGTGAAGAAAATGGTGAAATCCTGTCTGCAGACAGTCGCTTGTTCGAGGATCCCGATTTTGTCGCAAGCCTAGAGCGAACATTGATAGACCATGAGGAAACGTATGATGAACTACGCGCAGAACTTGATGATGTTCGCACCTTTGGCGAACCATCACCGTATCGTAACGACGTGTATTTCACGAATGTGTCTACCGGCCTCGGGAATAAAACGCCGAGCGTCGAGTATGTTGTTATCGAGGCCTCGCGGGACCTGAGCGCACCCATTACGCTCACCGGCTGGTCTCTTCAGAGCGCTCGCTCCGGCGCACGATTCCCTCTCCCGCAGGCAACGCGCACTTTTGTCATGGGCCAGGTCCCCGTCTTTGCACCAGTTCAACTTGAAGCTGGAGCACAAGCCACCATCACCACAGGAGTATCACCTGTAGGCACATCGTTTCGCATAAACAGCTGTAGTGGCTATTTAGACCAGTTCCAATCGTTTGTTCCCTCTCTCGATACCTATGCGTGCCCCCAACCTGCCGACGAGCTCCCACCAACACTTGAAAATTACAACGCCTACGGTGACGCGTGTATAGCGTTTGTGTCAGGGTTGCCTACATGTCATTTCTATACAGGAACATTCGCTGCAGATATTTCATATCAGTGCAAAGCGTTTGTGCAGCAAGCCCTTACCTATAATGGCTGCGTCGAAAGAAACCGATGGCGACCTTCTTTCGTGACTAAGGATTGGCGCCTATTTTTGGGACAGCCTTCAGAGGTATGGGCTCATATGCACGATGTTGTTCGACTCTTGGATAACCAAGGACGAACGGTTGACGTGTGGAGCTACTGACCCAAAGGAACTAAGCGGCTGAGCGCAATTGAAACAGTGCGATGCCGGCAGCGACAGACACATTGAGCGATTCCTTAGTACCGTACATAGGAATGTGAACAATGTGATCACAAAGCGCGAGCGTGTCCGCATCTACACCATCAACTTCATTGCCCACCACGAGCGCCATTTTTTGCGTGACCTGTAGCGTGCGGAAGTCTATCGCAGCGGGATTCTGCTCAAGTGCCACAACACATACGCCACTTTCTTGTAATGCATGTATGACCTCGTCAATGGACGCATGTACTTCCCATGGCATCGTCAGTTCGGCGCCCAGTGCTGTTTTCGCTATCTCTTTTTGTGGCCGCTTAAACCGGTCGATCGGGGACGGAGTGTAGCCAGTGAGGTATACCTTGGACACTCCTGCGGCGTCTGCGGTGCGGAACATAGAACCCACGTTGTGGGCACTGCGTACGTTATGGATGATGAGGATGATTTCAGGCACAGAGCAAAGGTAGCATGGGGAGATGATGTCTGCCCAGTAAGAATTGTCGCGTGGCGAACCAGGCAATTCTTTTCGGAGAAGTGTGTGCCGCCGCACACTCGTTATTCTCAACCAGTACACTGGTTGCCCGATAAGCATGTTGCTGCGCAAACCAGGCATACCTTGCTGGAGAAGTACCTGCCACCGCAGGTGCTTTATATTCGGACAGCTATCGTGTCGTCACAAATATTTCTTGCGCCGCCGCACAAGAAATTTTGCGACCCCGACTCGTGGTTCGGCGTACTCGCCTCACAACACTCCGTCTCGGACCAGTAGGAGTCTCTCGCACACATGTTCTGCGCCGTCGCTTAGTACATGCGCGCGCCGCCTCGTGCTACCCGTTTTGCTAAACGGGTGCCCAGCACTCGCTTTCGAGTCCTACACGCAACATGCCCCCAGCATATTGCTTGGAGGCACTCGCGATGCTCGTGTCCGCCCAGTAGGACTCGAACCTACGACCCACTCCTTAAAAGGGAGCTGCTCTACCAACTGAGCTATGGGCGGAAATGAGGACCGACGCGAAACTTGATTTCATGTCGTCCGAATGACCCGACCAAAAGCTTGCTTATGGGCGGATGTGTTGGATTCTAGTCGTTTTTGTGGTGTCCGTCCACCCTTTGCACAAGGATGCACCCCTACGCACCCAAATCCACCTCCACACTCTTTTGGCTCGTACTGCCGTCAAAGTTGGTACAGGTAAGTGTGAATCGCACGGTTTCAAAAATAGCAGGACTTGAGGCACTTCCCCAGTTACCACGCTCTTTCATGCCAGGCCCCACCACAACACACGAGCCAGGCTGCACACTGGCTGCGCCCCAGCGGATTTCTGAGCGACCACCCAAACTCACGACCGCAGGATCAGCGAGAATAAATAGACCCGAATCCTTCACTTCAAGTTCTACCCCTTTTCCCACCTGCCTCTTTTCAACCGATTCATCGAATGTGAGCTCCTTCAACTTAGGATCCACCTTGCCACAGAGCGACCCCAGAGAGTAGCTAGGTATGAGACGTGCCATAAATGATGGCATGTACGCCTGCGGCGTGCACAAAAGCGCACGCATTGAAATACCTCCCCCACTCGGTGCTACCTCCTCCTCTGTATCAGAGTCTCTACTTGAACCAAATGGGCGCGGAGATGACGTGTCCGAGGAACTAGCAGCGGGTATAAAAGAGGTGACTCTGTCGCCCACACGATTAAGTACATTGTTGGTTGTTTGAGTCACGAGTACGGCAAACTGCCCCAGTTGAGTTGGCCCTGCCACATAGGTTTCATGTACCTTCTCTCGGCATTTTCCAGAAATGGTGCATGCGCCCACTTTTCCTGAAGCAGAAATCTGACACTCAACCATCTGGCCGCCAGCAACCAATTCGCGCACCGACACATCCGCGCATGTTGCCTCTCCCACGAGCCAGGGCGTAGCTGCATGCACAGCACCAGGAAGTGCGCAGAGTATTAGGCTGGCAAGAAGTAACCGCATGGTTACAAATCGAGCTCGATAGTCACCGAAGCAGTTGTTGTGGCACCATCCTCTGCAAGACAAGCCAAGGTGAACGTACTCGGGTCATTGATTGGAACAGTTGCCGCACCTCCGCGCGCGCCGCGCTCCAGAAAACTAGGGCCCTTAACGAAGCAGGTGTCTGCAAACACATCAGCTGCTGTCCAATACACCGTCGAACGAGCACCGAGCGTCACCTCCTTTGGTTCTGCCCAAATTGTCAGGCGAGGATTCACCACCTGTACCGTACAGGTGTACACGGTGTTGTCTGAACATTGGATACCGTACTTCGTATCTACAGAAGGTTTTACTGTGGCCGACGAAATATTTGTGTTTTGCGCAGTAAAACCAGCCACTGCGGTGAGTTTTGCAGATCCGCACGAGAAATCGAGTACTGCTTGTTTACCCGCACGTACAATTTCTGGATTACATACAATCCCTGGACCTCGCAATGTGCCTGTAGTCGTAGCGGTGCCTTGTTGCACTCTCTCCTTAACAGCTCGCTGCGCTTTTGTGGTATCCAGTGGCGCCGCAGGGCGAACAGCCTCGGGCGGCGTCACGCTAAACCCAAGACGCACACACAGGTTATCAAAAAAGCTGGGCCTAATGAGTCGTGCAAGGAAGTTTGTTGCCCATGGTCGAGAAGTACACACACGACTCACTGCACCCTGCACACTCCCGCCGACTGTGCCGCTGCCTCCATAAAAACCCGCAACCTCAGTGCTGCCGCCATTTTCACGTACACGCACTTCGATGCCTTTACCATTTTGAGTAACCCCTGCTGGCTGCACCCTACCGGTGCTTATCGCCCCATCATCACCAGAAGCAGTCTCTCCCGATGGCAGTGGAATGTCGTTGTTCCCTGTTGGTCGCTCTACCACCGTGGTGCCGGGAGTATTTTTTGCAGCATCATCGCCTTCGAGTACCGTCCTAATTTCAGTATCAACTGAGGAAGTACTTTGTGTCGTTCCATCCGGATTCAAAATCGTCGTCGTGCGTGTGTCATCCGTTGTATCAAACGCGCTATCAAGAATATCTTTTGCTGTTGTTTTTGGAGCATCGGGCGTCGTCGTGCTGTTTCTGCCCAGCAAGCTATTCAGAATACTGTTCGTCGTGTCGCCCAAAGGGTTCGCCGTAGCACCTCCTGGCGTGCCACCTGCACCCGCACCACTACCAGAACCACCTCCTCCACCGCCACCTCCCAATTTACCGAGCATTCCCTGCAGCGCTTGCATTAATGCCTGCAATCCCGCATCAATAGCTTTCCCATCAGATGATTCAGCTTTGAACTGTTCTTTTTGGCACGTCCCTTTCACGCGTCCACCTTGTGCCTCGACAGGGGTACCGTCTTTTTTTCCTTTACATTTAGCATTCGCATCTTCCTCAGCTGCAATGGCCGGAATCGGCGCGACTGAAATAAGACCAATTGAGAGTGTGAGAGATACAGCCACCAGTGCAGCAGCGGTGCGCATCATAGGCCAATATCAACGATCGTGGTGTCTTTCACGGTCTCACCATCAGCCGTGCGGCAGGTTACGGTGAATGTGCTGCGGTCATAGATAGACGGCGACATGGCTGCGCCGGTGAGCCCCTCCTGTCGCATACCAACCCCCGTCAACTCGCAAGACTGCACACCTTCAGATGTCCAGTAGAGACGGGATCTGCCACCCAACTGCACGAACGCAGGTGAGGCAGTGAGATCAGTTTTGGGAACGCCTACTTCTACAGTACAGCGGTCTTTAGTACCATCTGAACATTCGAGTACGTATTCGCGTGTGGATGTGGCACTCACCACTGCAGCCCCACTATTGAGCCCGTTGGTGGTAAATCCGATACCCCCACTCTGGCGCCCTGTAGGGCAAGCCCACGTAATCGTAAACGGTGCACCACGAGATCCAGACCTAGGGCACGAGATGGATGCGCGCCCCACACCTCCCGCGGTATCGGTCGTGTTTTTTGTTGCGCGGGGTGGTGGCGGAGCATACCCGCGGCTAACACAGAGGTTATCGAAGAAGCCTGTGGTAAATACTGTAGACACGATGGTGTTGTCCCAAGGGCGATTGGTACACACTTGTGTAACAAAGCGCGCAGATGCCTGCGCTGCACTCTCTACTGCATTTGATATAACTCCAAAAAAGGCCCCTACCCCACTATTGCCAAACACGCTACTTCCTGTGATGCCATTATTGTTCTTACTCGCCGAGCTTTGCGATTGCGGTGGCGTAAATGGGGCCGTGCTTCCAACAATGTTGTTTTTGCCACTTCCCGTAGTAGCTGTGCTCGTTGAACCACTAGTCGCAATATCGTTAATGGCTGTCACCGACACCGCAGTGCCCGCAATTTCTTCTGCGATAGCGCGCACTTCAGTCGTGATGGCACTATCACCAAAGTTTTCTCCAATAGAATCGAGGATTTGTTGGGTGCGATCTTCTGTTGAGGTAGCAGTTGAGGTTGCCCCAAAAATACTGCCTAATACATTGTCGAATGCATTAGGATCCTCCTTTTCTTTTTCTTCACCAGGAGGAGGAGGCGCTCCTCCTCCGCCACCACCTTTCTTTTGCAACATTTCCATCAGCTTTTGAGCCATTTCAGCCATTTTTTCCGCACCACCTTTGCTGGCTGGGTCAGATTTTCCGTCACCCTGGGTACATTGAGTCGCGGGGCAAGGCATACCTCCAGGATTTGGGGTGCATGTACACGTGCATTGCTGATCTGGTAACACTGGACACGGTGTGTTCGGGCAATTTTTATCCATACAGCACGGACAAAAAACGGCTCCATATGATACGTGTGGGAGAATTACCACGGCAAATAATAGCAGGGTCAATACAAACCATTGCGTACGCATACGCACATAGTACGTTGGAAATGCGAGAGCCTCAGACCTTATACACATCAACTTACCGCTCCAAAATAAACCGCTCAAGCGCATGTTCAACGTCCCCTCCTTTCTCGCGCGCCCGTAGTGGCAGCTCTGCAAGATCTTGGAGTGTTTTTCGTAAATCCCTCTTGCTGTCCTTCACTCCTTTAAGGAGAGTGTCTTTAACCTTCCAAAATAAAATACCGTGCAGTGCTTCTGCCGATTCCCCTTCGGCCAGCGATTTTCTATACGCAACCCACGCCAGAGAACGCTCATGTCGTGCAAAATGCTCAGCCACCGTAAAACTCCCCATCGGGCGGTCCACTTTTGCTTTCTGTTTCTCGTCGAGATGCTTAGTGTGTGCAGCGATCTTCTTTTTCTGTGGAGCAAGTAGGCTCTCTTCAATGATGGCAAAGTGCTCTTCCGATGAGGCGAGAGTTTCTAGCGATCCTTCTACAACGTCCCTAAGAGCCGCCGTGCCAAAAAATCCCTCCAGCAACACAACGCGCACCTCCCCAAAAAGAGATGCCCCAAAATAATCGGTGAGGTGCTCTGGCCCCACCGTATCCGCAAGTAAGCGCTCAACGCGCGCCTGTGGGGCCTTCTGTTTAAAGAATGCCGTGGCTCGCTGGTGCGCATCGCTACCTAGAAATAGGTACAACATAGGTTATACACGCGCTAATGAACCCCAATTTTTCCCTATCGAAACTTCAGCCTTGATAGGTACTCCATTCAAAAGCCCACCAGGCAATACGTGCTCCATAATTTCCCTGATGTGCCGTGCAATATCTTGCTCTTTCCCTTCGGTTACTTCATAGATGAGTTCGTCGTGTACCTGGAGGAGTAACTGCGCATCGGAGGCTGCATGCGACTGAATCCACGTATCTGCAGTGGCCATAGCCTTTTTTATAATATCAGCTTGGGTTCCTTGGATGGGTGCGTTTAGCGCCATGCGTTCTGCCTGTGCCCGTACCTGGGGCAGGTGCGAGGTAAAGCCACTGAAATTTCGTCGGCGCCCAAAGTAGGTTTCGGTATACCCAAGACGAGCTGCACTCTCTTTGGTACGTTCCAGATAATTCTGCAGCCCTGAAAAATTGGTAAAGTAGTCGGATAGAAAATGTGCCGCCTCCTCGCGTGATACCGATTCTCCCAGATTCTGCCTGAGCGCATTCACGCCCATGCCGTACAAGATGCCGAAATTGATTATCTTTGCACGACGACGCATTTCTTTGTCTACCGCACCTTTCTCGACACCAAACACTTGTGCAGCTACCGCTTCGTGCACGTCGCCACCATCGGCAAATATTTTTACCAAGTTTTCGTCGCCCGAGAGACCCGCCGCAATACGTAATTCAATCTGCGAGTAGTCGATGGCAACCAACACTTTTCCTGGCCCCGCCACAAATGCATGGCGAATGCGTCGCCCATACTCGCTTCTCGTTGGAATATTCTGTAGGTTGGGGTCAATACTCGCCATGCGCCCTGTTGTGGTTCCTGTTTGTAGAAATCGTGCATGCAGACGCCCATCGCTATGCACCAAGGTGGGAAGACTATCAACGTAGGTGGAGAGGAGCTTCGAAAGCTCTCGATACCCGAGAATATCAGCAATAATGGGGTGCTGATCGCTTAATTTCTCAAGCTCTGATTCTTTCGTAGAGAGCTTTCCTCCTTCAGTTTTTTTGTGACGTGTGACTGAAAGTTTCAGTTCCTCAAAGAGAACGACCGAGAGTTGAGCAGGCGACTTTATGTTGAACTCGTGGCCTGCATGTTCAAATATTCTTTTCTCTATTTTTTGTAGTTCATGGTGATACTCTTTCGAAAGAGTTTTGAGATATGACACGTCGAGTGCAACTCCCACTGCCTGCATACGTTGCGCAATCGAGATAAGTGGTTCTTCAATGGAGGTAAACACCTCCCACAGACGCCCTTCCTTCTGTAAACGTTCACTGAGTATTTTCTCGGCATCGCGCACCGACGTACACCCTGCAAAACGCAACACATCGTCGCGCGTTGGATTGGTCATGTCGGAAGCCAAGAGCCATGCCATGACAGCCGTCCGTTCTTCAATAATTCGCTCTTCCGGTGTCAGTTCTGCCTCGATGGCGCGGGCCTCTGCGGCCACCGCTTCTTTCCCCTCAAGGAGGGTTTTCGCACGCGCGCCGAGCGTGCGAAACTCAAACCGATCACACAAACTGAGGATACTTTCGAGACGAACTGTTTCTCGCCATGTCTCCTTAGGCAAATCATAGGAAATCGGCGCATCCGTTCGTATTGTGGCAAGCATTACTGAAAACAGTGCATCATCCTCCCCTTCCTCAAGAAGTGAGACCACGCGAGGTTTTATACCCTTTTCTTCAAACTGCCCTTTATGTTTCTTAAGCGTCGCATATATATTTTTCACCGTACCAAAATTAGTTACCAGCTCGGTTGCAGCTTTTTCGCCAATGCCTTTTACCCCTTTAATGTTGTCCGATGGGTCGCCACGGAGACCTTTGTAGTCTGGAATGAGTTCAGGCCCGAATCCATACCGTGCCTTTACCGCCTCCTCATCATAGAGAACAGTGTCATTCATACCTTTCCTCAGAGTAAACACTTTGACCGTAGTCCCGGAAACGAGCTGCAATGTGTCCATATCCCCTGATGCGATGGTGATATCTACCTTTTCTTTCTCCAATTGGTGCACCAAGGTCCCCAAACAGTCATCCGCCTCGAACCCAACCGCAGAGAACACTGGTATATGGAAAGCCTCAAATACTTCGTGAGCCTTCTTGAGCTGTGCCACAAGAGCGTCATCAGTCTTTGCTCTGGTGCCCTTATATGCCTCATAGACATCGTGACGATGGGTCGGCTCTGGCAAGTCGG
The DNA here is from genome assembly GCA_018060545.1 of Minisyncoccota bacterium. Classification (GTDB taxonomy): domain Bacteria; phylum Patescibacteriota; class Minisyncoccia; order Phycocordibacterales; family UBA2100; genus JAGOVW01. Next base: position 133,391 of record JAGOVW010000001.1, on the reverse strand, counting down.
TACAGGCAACAATGTAATCCGGCTTGAGCCGCTGAATGATGGTGATAAGCATCGCAGCGAGCCCATACAGTGCCCCGGTCGGCTCACCACTGCTCGATGTAAATTCTGGCAGTGCGTGGTACGCACGATGAATGATGGCGTGAGCATCCAGCAGTACCACGTGTGGACGCGCCCCCTTCTTTTCATTCGTTGCTCGCTGCTCCTTCTTTTTAGTCGTACTGCTCATGGAGACAGCATACCAGCATCACCCTTCTTCCACGAGACGTTCGTTTTCAGATACCCAGGTGAACCTAAGCGTTGCACTAGGGGTAATGTCGGGGACGCGCTCGGGCCACTCAATAAACACCAGGTTCTTAGGGTTATTAGCGATTGCTTCAAAATCCAACACGAGAAGCTCGTGAGTGTTCTCGAGGCGATATGCATCAATGTGAACCAGCTGCTCGAAGTCGGTGTGGGTGATAGGGTAATTTTTTTGTATCACAAATGTCGGACTCGTCACTTCCACCACACCAAGACTCTGCGCGACCCCTTGCACAAAGGTTGTCTTTCCTGCACCCAAATCCCCTTCCAGCGCAATAATGGTGGCTCCTTTCGTGTCGGGCCGTACTGCTGAAACCCACTCGCGTGCAAACAACTTCATGTGCTCACTTCCAGAAATGTTTCTAGCTGACTGCATGTCCGCATGCTACCCGCACACAGGAAAGTACGCCAGTTGTTTCTGCTAGAATGCTTACCATGGCTACGCAATTTAAAGATGAACGCAGCGACGAGCGCCTGGAAAAATTGCACAAACGCGAAGAGGAAGAGCTGGCGCGTATCTTGTCTCAAAAGTATGGAGTTGAGTATGCTGACCTCACGAGTAAATCCATCGACACAGATGCCCTGCGTTTGATACCAGAAAAAGAGGCCCGTACGGCAGAGGTGGCTGCTTTTAGAAAAATTGGCAAACGTATTTTCGTTGCCATGCGTGCACCTGAACGCGATGACTCTTTAAAGGCAATCGCGGGCCTGGAGCGCCTCGGGTACCAAGCCCGCCGCTTTATGGTATCCCGTGCATCACTTGACCACGCGTGGGATCGCTACGGCGACATATCGTTTGCAACCGAAACTGAAGCAGGTGTGCTTACGGTATCCAATGATGCGATTCAGCAAATGATTTCAGAATTGAAAACAGTGCAAGATATCGCCAAAAGGATTCAGGAAAGTGCCGCAAGCAAAGACACGCACCGCATTTCTCGGGTACTGGAAATTCTCATGGCGGGAGCACTCGCCATTCACGCTTCAGATATTCACCTAGAGCCAGAAGAGGAGCTTGTGCGCGTCCGCTACCGCCTCGATGGTGTGCTCACCGAGATACTCACCACCGAACACGACACGTACGGCCTGGTGTCTTCACGTATAAAGCTGCTCTCAGGGCTCAAGCTGAACATTAAAAATATGGCTCAAGACGGGCGCTTTTCAATTGTCGCCAACGAAAAAGAGATCGAAATACGTACATCCATTCTTCCTGGAAACTATGCAGAAACCATAGTTATGCGTGTTCTCGACCCAACGACCATTGCTCTTCCTATGGAAGCACTTGGTTTCGATAAGTACCTCATGGAAATTCTCATGGAGGAAATCAACCGTCCGAACGGCATGATTTTGAACACAGGACCAACAGGATCAGGAAAAACAACAACGCTATATGCTTTCTTGCGCAGCGTGAACAGCCCTGACAGTAAAATTGTTACCATCGAAGACCCGATCGAATATCACCTCTCGGGCATCGTACAGACCCAAGTATCAAAAGCCTATAGCTTTGCCCAAGGACTACGCTCTACCCTGCGCCAAGACCCAGACATCATCATGGTTGGTGAGATCCGCGACGGTGAAGTGGCAACCACTGCGGTGCATGCCGCACTCACGGGTCACTTGGTATTTTCTACACTGCACACCAACAACGCAGCAGGTACTTTCCCTCGCTTGGTTGATATGGGCATTTCAGCTGAAATATTGGGTTCAGCGGTAAACGTTGCCATGGCACAGCGTCTTGTTCGACGCCTGTGCCCACACTGTCGAGAATCAGTACCCATTACGGGCGAAGCGCGCGTTACGATAGACCGACTTCTAAAGAACATCCCTCATCCAGAGGATATGCCTGAGAATCGAGATGTCATGTGGCTCCCAAAAGGTTGTGATAAATGTGGTGGCGTTGGATATAAAGGCCGTATTTCTATTGTGGAAGCAATTAAAATGGATGAGCAGATGGAACAAACGGTTCGCATTACTTCAAGTGAGAGAGAAATATGGCGCGCCGCAAAGCGCCAGAATATTCGCCGTATGGCTCAGGATGGTGCAGTAAAGATTCTTCGCGGTATATCAACACTCGACGAAGTCTCGCGCACCGTGAGCGTTGAAGAGGAGCTTGAAGTTCATGAGGAACTGGAAAAAGAAGGTTCGAGTATTTCATTTTCTACCGAAACACCAATTGAACCAGCGCCCGTGGATACACCAACGGAAGGCCCCAGTGAAACACCGCCAGAGACAGTACTCGAGAACCCTCTAGATACCGCAACGGCAGACCCTCTCTCATCACTGGATCAAGATATTGTAGGCAATCAAAATCCACCCCCTACTACTGTGTAGCAGCAGACCACAGTATTGCCGTGTCTCACACCTTCTGGTGTGGTCCATTTTTTAATGTACTTTCTTAAGGATGATGCTAGGCTCGCCCCAGCCTGATCGAAAAACGAAAAACGCCCTACTCTTCTGAGTTGGGCGATTCTCGAAACAAGGCAATGCATGCCGTATACTTACCTGTAGAAGTGCCGTGTCAGGCAAACAAACCTCTCAGTGATGCTTTCGATGGATATCAAAAGTGAGCCGGACCTGAGGATAGGGGCAGCAAACAACCCGAAGGCGGCAACCGCCGCCGTCCTTGGAAAAGCTCGGTCATCGCTGAGAGATTTGTGTGTCTGAATGGGGGCAATCCAACCTTTCGGTATAGTAGCATCTACTATAGATATTGTCAACCCCCTCCCCTTAGGCGCTCCTCCCACGAAAGTCGTATACTGTATCTATGAGTTCCGGACAAAACACACGCTCTCTCGATCAAGCACTGCGACCAAACACATGGAGTGAATACGTGGGGCAAGAAAGCATCAAAGAAAACCTGCGGATACTCCTTACCGCAGCAAAGGAAAGACAGGAACAACCTGAACACATTCTTTTATATGGGCCGCCAGGGCTCGGTAAAACAACACTGGCGCACCTCATCACCAAGGAAATAGGGGCCCAAATGCGTTCAACGTCTGGCCCTGCCATAGAGCGTGTCGGTGATCTCGCATCGATTCTCACCAACCTCTCCCCGGGAGACATTTTATTCATTGATGAAATCCATCGACTGAACAAATCAATTGAGGAAGTGCTCTACCCTGCTATGGAAGCAGGCGTACTTGATATCGTTATTGGTAAAGGACCTTCGGCGCGCACTGTTCAATTAGAACTACCTGCCTTTACCCTCGTTGCTGCAACAACTCGAATCTCGCTTCTGTCCGCCCCACTACGCAGTCGTTTTTCCGGCGGAACGTTTCGTTTGGCTTTTTACACGGAAAAAGATATTGCGACCATCCTGCACCGATCAGCGACCATACTAAACATCGAACCACCCGCTGACGCGGTCACAGAAATTGCAAAAAGGAGCCGCGCAACACCACGCACGGCTAACTACCTACTCAAACGATGCCGAGATTTTGCACAAGTAGAAGGTTCCTCATTTACCCTCGAAACCACAAAGAAGGCATTGGCTATGCTCGAAGTGGATGAGCTAGGGCTTACACAAAACGATCGCGACGTGCTTCAGGTACTCATAGAAAAGTTCAATGGCGGTCCAATTGGTTTGAAAACGTTGGGAGCTGCACTTTCTGAAGAGGAGGCCACAGTTGAAGATGTGCTTGAGCCTTACTTGCTACAACTCGGCCTCCTTGAAAGAACACCTCGTGGTCGAGTTGCCACCAGTAAGGCATACACACACCTCGGGTTTGATGCGCCGAAGAATATACAAGACGTCCTTTTGTAATTCCAAGAAAATCACCGTATGGCAGGTCATTCGAAATGGGCACAAATAAAGCGAAAGAAAGCAATTACTGACGCAGCACGCAGTAAGGTATTTAGTAAGTATGCTCGCCTCATTACTGTTGAATCAAAGCGTGCGAAGGGAGACGTGAACGACCACCAGTTACGCGCCGTCATAGATCGTGCAAAGGCTGAAAACATGCCAAAAGAAGCCATAGAACGTGCAGTTGCAAAGGGTAGCAGTGCCGACAGTGCGGCACTCGAGGCGATAACGTACGAGACGTACGGCCCTGGAGGTGTAGCGGTACTGATTGACACCCTGACCGACAGTCGAAATAGAACGGTTGCTGAAATAAAGCATCTTCTGGCCACCTTGGGGTATGAAATTGCGATTCCCGGCTCTGCCCTTTGGGCCTTTACCCGCACTCATAGCGGGTATGTGCCGCACACGTTTGTTCCCATTAGCGAAACAGAAGCACTTGCTTTAACGACACTATTGGATGTACTTGGCGAACATGAAGATGTCCAAGAACTGTATACGAACGCGGAAGACACGGACGCAGCATAAATCCCCCTGTTTCTCTCCTTTGATACACTACCCATATGCGCGTTCTCGCCATTGACCCAGGGTATGATCGTTGTGGGGTTGCCATACTCGAACGACAATCAGGGAAAGACACCCTCCTTTTTTCAACCTGCATCGAGACTGACCGGTCCACTGATTTTGCAACACGCCTAACGCACGTTGCGGATAGTGTTAGTGATTACATCAAGGAGTTCAACCCTACTCACGTGGCCATAGAAAAACTCTATTTTACAAACAACCAAAAGACCGCAATGGGTGTTTCAGAGGTGCGCGGCGCCATACAGTACATTGCAAAGAGTGCCCATATGGTTATTCGAGAATTTACACCGGGTGAAGTAAAGGTGGCCGTCACTGGTGCAGGGAACGCAGATAAAAAGCAGGTTATCGCCATGATTGGCCGTCTTGTCAGACTTGAAAAACCTATCACTCATGATGATGAGTATGACGCCATAGGTATAGGGATAACCTGCCTCGCCCACCACCGTTAAGTTGTTTCTACCTTTTTCTTGCGGAGATGGTGCTTCCTGCATACAATCCACACTATATCCCCAGGGTATTCCACAACACTCTATGGCACACCCCATTCGCTTTCCCAGTAGCCGCCACCTCTCCTTACGGAAGAATTCTATTTTTAAAAATATCTTTTTAGCACTGTTTGGCCTTGGTTTTTTTGCCGTGGGTGGTGTGTTGATCTGGCTGATGACCATAGACATTCCAAGCATTGCTGGATTCCATGACCGAAAAGTGGCTGAATCAACGAAAATCTACGACCGTACAGGGGAGATTCTCCTGTACGATGTGCACGGCACTGTGCGCAGAACCAAAGTCCCTTTCGCTGACATTTCTCGCTATGTCAAAAACGCAACCATAGCAATTGAAGATGCAGAGTTTTACACACACCTCGGTATAAAACCAACATCAATTCTCCGTGCAGTACTCGCCAACATACAAACAGGTAGATTCAGCCAAGGAGGCTCCACCATCACTCAACAGGTAGTTAAAAACACACTCCTGACCTCAGACAAAACCATCACTCGAAAAATAAAGGAGTGGATTCTTGCTCTGCGCATTGAACAGATTCTCACCAAAGAAGAAATTTTCGAAATCTACCTTAACGAAAGCCCTTATGGAGGAACTATTTACGGAGTGGAGGAGGCCGCCCGCTACTTCTTTGGTAAATCATCGAAAGATGTTTCACTCGCTGAAGCTGCGTACCTTGCAGCATTACCACAGGCACCAACGTATTACTCCCCTTTTGGAAACCACCGCGATGCTCTTGAGAGTCGCAAAAACTTAGTCCTCCTAAAAATGAAGGAGCATGGCTTTATTTCTGATGAAGAATACAGTGTTGCACTCGTTGAAAAAGTGACATTTACCGCTTCAGATGATGGAGGAATTAAAGCCCCTCACTTTGTATTCTATGTTCGTGAATATCTCGAAGAAAAATATGGTGTAAACGCTGTAAACGAAGAGGGTCTTGAGGTTATCACCACGCTTGATTTTGATTTACAGCGGCAAGCTGAAGATATTGTACGTAAACATGCGCTCGACAACGCAAAGACATTCAATGCAGAGAATGCGAGTTTGGTGGCAGTAGACCCAAAAACGGGGCAGATATTGGCAATGGTAGGATCTCGAGGATATTTTGATGACGGTGTTGATGGTAAGTACAACATTGCACTCGCACAAAGACAGCCAGGTTCATCATTTAAGCCATTTGTGTATGCAACTGCATTTGCAAAAGGGTACACCCCGGAAACAGTGGTATTTGATGTCGCCACACAATTCAACTCAAGCTGCCCCGTCGATGACCTCACCACCCACGATGAATGCTACGCCCCACAGAACTATGATGCTGTTTTTAGAGGACCAATGACACTCCGTAACGCCCTCGCTCAATCAGTCAACGTGCCGGCAGTAAAAATACTCTACCTTGCAGGTGTAAAAGAATCTCTCGACACAGCAAAGCGTTTAGGTATCACCACACTCACTCGCCCACTGGGGTACTATGGTCTTCCATTGGTTCTTGGTGGCGGTGAGGTGACTCTCCTTGAGATGGTAGGTGCCTACGGTGTATTCGCTAATGATGGAGTTCGCAACCCATCTACTGCTATCCTTTCCGTTAAGGATGCTTCTGGAGAAGAAGTGGAGAAGTTTGAAGAAAAATCAGTTCAGGCCATTGACGCTGAGGTGGCAAGAACCATGAACGATGTTCTTTCTGATAATAACGCTCGAATCCCTGCATTTGGCGAACGAAGTGCGTTGGTAGTCCCTGGGTACTCGGTGGCAGTGAAAACGGGAACAACTAATGATTACCGTGATGTGTGGATATTGGGATATACCCCACACATTGCCGTGGGTGCCTGGGCTGGTAACAACGATAATCGTGCCATGGAAAAGAAAGTGGCTGGATTTATTATTGCACCGCTGTGGAATGAATTCATGCAGTACGCGCTACCAAAGTTTGAGAACACTCCGTTTACACCCCCAACGGAGGTGGACACCACTCAAGGCAACCCTATTCTTCATGGAGTGTGGTCACAACCAGGGGAAGGTATACACTCCATTCTTCACTTTATCGATAAAGAGAACCCTCTTGGCCCTAAACCAACCAATCCCCAAAAGGACTCGCAGTACTATGCGTGGGAGTATTCGGCGCAGGTATGGGCAGGAACCATTCAACCAAGCTCAACCCCCACCATCATCACTCCCTCACAAATCGTACCCACGGTCGCACAAAATCCTTTCGTCATAACCTCTCCACAAAATGGGACACACCATACAGGAGGAACACTACTCACTATTGAAGTTCTGAACAACCCTCTAAATCCGCTCAAAAAGGTTGCGTACTATTTAAACGGGGTGTTCATTGGAGGGAGCGACCGAACACCGTTCTCAATATCAGTGGTGCCTTCTGTAAAAGGGCCGTTGCGCATCCAAGCGGTTGCAGAGAGTGTTCAAGGAGTACTCCAGACCAGCACGTCGATCATTGTCGACTAGTTACCTAATATCGGAAATCTCTTTGGCGAGATCATGCTCCTTCAAGGACTTAAGGAGTGCTTCTTTCCTTATAAGAACAGCTTGTTTGATGGTGGGTGATACTTGAAGGAATACAATACCCCGCTGCATAACGACAGACGACTCCGCCACTGTTATACCGAGAATCTCCTTAAGCGAAGCGCATACCAACTTAACAATTTTGGGCTCTTTTGCTTCCAGGTGTTTAAACCTGGTTAGAAAATCATGCAGCCCATCCATACCTTAGCGATTGAGAGGCATAACTAGGTACGTGAATGTACTGTCAGTTACCCCACGTACAACGAGCGGCTTCCCTGGGCCAGCAAAGAACAAACTCACACTATCATCAGGGATAGAACCGAGCCCGTCTGCAACGTACCCAATGTTGAAGTTAATGTCTAAATCATCCCCTTTGATAGTCGCATCTACTGTGTCGGCCACCTCCCCTGTGTCTTGGTGACTTGCGGTGATGGTAAAAATCTTTTTACTTGGGTATAGGTGAAAGCTCACCTGCTGTGTTGTGTGGGCGAAAAAGCGCGCCTTCCTCAAAGCGGAAACCAAATCCTGCTTCAGCACGATCGATTCAGTGACAAAATTCTTAGGGATAATCGCTTGGTAGTTAGGAAACGTAGCATCGATAACACGACTAACCAGGCGAACAGCGTCACCTTCAACACTCACTTGACCATCCTCTATAGATATCTGCACCTCATCAACTTCCAACAGGTCGAGCACGTGCAGCATCTCCAAGGCATTTTTTGTGGGTAGGAGTGTTTCAGGGATCTCCACAGACTGAGGTAGCAGAATCTTCTTTTCAGCCAACCTAAACGAATCTGTGGCCGTAAAGTAGATTGATTGACCTTCCTGGTGAATGTACACACTGGCAAATTCGGGACGGATTGTTGATTGTGCAGCTGCATATACGACTGATGTGATACCTTCAACAATCGTTTTTTTACTCATCGTCACCTGCCCCTCCTTCTGTGACGTAGGGATTGTAGGGAACTCCTCGTGGGCAACCGTCTTCACATTTGCCTTACCTCCCTTCGTTTTTATAGAAAGCGTCCCTTCTATCAGTTCCATTTCCACCGCTTCACCGCGAGCGCTCTTAATTACCTGCGTGAAAAGATTAACGGGTATTGCAATGATGCCAGGTTTTTCAACTTTACAAGGGACAACAACCTCAACACCGGCTTCGAGGTTAGTGGCACGCACCACACAATCATTCTTTCTTGCCTCGAGTAGGAAACAGGAGAGGACAGGGAGCGACTCCTTCTTTCCTGAGAGTCTTTCTGCTATCGACACTGCTTTTGAAAGATTCTTGAGGGGGCAAGAGATGTGCATATCTATATATAATTTTCTTCTAATCCACTACTAGCGCTGTTGATATGTTGAAAACCAGATAATTTGTTACACTGCAACACTTTTTAGCCCACCACTTTTTCCGTCACCTATCCGCTATCCCTTCACTTGTGCACTTCTGACTACAATTCTTCACTCTTTCGAATCGTTACCCACAGTATCTTCACGGCCTTATACGGAGTTGTTGATACTTTTTCCACACAAAATCCACTACGATGCCAACAACACCTTAACCTGATCAATCTCCTGACCCAATTGAGGGTTGTCGCGCAGTTCATTCTTTATCTTTTCACATGAGTGAATGACGGTGGTATGGTCTCTTCCTCCTAGTTTTTCTCCAATAGAAGGGTATGAGACTGCGTATTCCTCTCGCAGTATATACATAATCACCTGCCGAGGCCTGACAATCTCTTTCTTCCTGGTTTTTTCGTAGATGCTCTGTTCGTCGATGTTGTAGTACTGAGCAATTTTCTTAACCACATCACTTACTGAGACACCTTTTTGAGGCTTACTGGTGTGGCGAATAAGTGAGGAGACTTCGTGTTCGCTCAACTGCATCCCTTTTAGTTGGGTTTTACAGATAATTGAGTTTAGTACCCCTTCGAGTTCACGAATGTTTCCCTGTACTTGTTCGGCAATGTACTGAATTACCATGTCGTCTATGGGGAATCTGTACTGCTCACTCTTCGCTTTGATGATTGAAATGCGAGAGTCAACATCAGGTTCTGGGATCTCAGCAATCATACCGGCACTGAAACGTCCCTTGAGGCGTTCTTCGAATCCCGGCATGTGGTTAGGGTGCTTATCTGAAGAAAACACTATTTGTTTGTTGTTGTCGTGGAACGCATTGAAGAGGTGGAATAGTTCTTCCTGGGTACGCTCTTTGTCTGCAATGAACTGAATATCGTCCATAATCAGCACGTCATACTGCCTATACTGGTCCTTGAAGCTGTTTCCCTTACCGGTACGAACTGCGTTGAGGTAGTCAACGGCAAAACGCTCTGAAGTACAGTAAAAGACCTTCTTGTTAGAGTGGTTCTTCTTGAAGTAGTTCCCCACCGCTTGGATAAGGTGTGTTTTCCCGTGTCCAGTCCTTCCATAGATAAACAAAGGGTTGTAGGTCAATCCTGGGCGTTGTACAACTGCTTGGGCGGCAGCGTGAGCAAGTTGGTTGAAGGGTCCTACAACGAACGTTTCGAAGGTGTAGCGGGGGTTTAGGTTGTCCCGTTTGTCTATGTGGATATCAGGCATCTCGAGAGTGCCGTTTTGGGCAGTGGATGACGGTGATTCCCTCCGGGGGGTTGATCGCACGTTTTTGTGGACAATGTAGTCAACGGAGCGGACAGTGTTGTCCAAATCTCGGAGTGTTTTTAGTATCAGCTTGTGGTGCTTTTCTCTGAGCCATTCCTTAACAATTTTACTAGGGACAGCAATCTGCACGTCGCTCCCGTCGCGGCGTAGTATCTCCGTACCTTTAAACCATGTTCGAAAACTCGCCTCTGAGGTGCCAAGTTCTATTTGAACCAGTGCGTTCTGCCAAAGTTCCCTGTCAGTCATGGGTTTTTGCGTACGAATTGTAATCCGCAGGCAGAGCGCACGCCTGTTGAGGGAATCATACCTTACGCGATGATGGGGTGCATATTGTTGTTTTTGCAGGGGTTTATAGGTACCTGTGTATAACCTGTGTATAAACTACTTCCCCGCCACAACAGTACTAGCCAAAATACCAGACCTGTAGTATTGTGCTCGTTATGAAGAGAAACTATCAACCAAAAAAGAAGAAGCGCGCTGCGGCACACGGCTTTAGAAAGCGCTCAAAAACGGCAACAGGTAAGAAGTTGCTTCTACGACGACGAAGGAAGGGGCGAAGCAAGCTCTCGACATAAGTCCGTGGAAAATTACTTTTTCATAAAAAAAGGAGGAAAAACCCTTAAAAATAAGGGTTTTTTTCTTAATGTACCCAAAAGTGTGCATAAGCATGCCGTAGTGAGGAATCGTATTAAGAGAAGGATGAGGCCACTGCTCCTAGACCACCCCCTTTTGGAGAAGGTTGGTCACGTGGTGGTATCAATACGAAAAGACATCAGTAGCCTGTCTGTAAGTCATCTACAGGAAATGATAAAAAAAGAGCTCAGTAAGTTTTATTGAGTATTGGCCCCGGTTCGACTACAATACCCAGGTGATTTCAAGTACCTTCAATACACTGGTCCACGAACCTCTCTATAACGGCCTGGTGTTTCTCCTCTCTGTTTTGCCTCATGCAGACGTTGGTATAGCCGTAATATTGCTCACTATTTTGGTTAAGCTGGTACTTTTCCCGTTGGCTCGTCAGGCAATTCTCACCCAAATCGCGCTGCGGAGGATAAATCCGCAGCTAGAAGCCTTAAAAGTTGAGTTTAAAGATGATCAACCTGAACAGGTTAGGAAAATGTTGGCACTCTATAAGGAGAACGGCATCCACCCACTTTCTGGTTTTGTTACCCTTTTCGTACAACTACCGGTTATTTTTGGTCTGTACTGGGTCTTTTCCCAGGGTGGCCTTCCTGCAATCGATACGGAACTACTGTACAGCTTCGTAAAGGCTCCTAGTGAGGTGTCTATGCACTTCTTAAACGTATTCGATATGGGTGGAAAAAGTGTCGCATTGGCGCTCCTGGCGGGTGTTACACAGTTTGTTCATGCGTATATTGCCATGGAGCCGCCTCAAACAACGTCTAAGCCAGGGGAATCTATGAAGGATGACATTATGCGAAGCTTGCATATACAAGCGCGGTACGTGTTCCCTATCGTTGTCGCGGTCATTGCGTACACTATTTCTGCTGCCGTGGCGCTCTACTGGACAACGAGCAATATTTTTATGATAGTTCAAGAGCTATTGGTCCGTCGTAAAGTTCGTGGTACATAGTAGGTATGAACGATGTCTTCGATAAAAAAGTTGAAGAGACACTCACTCACCTCCTACAACTCCTTGAGGTTGCCCATGACGGGATTGAGAAAAAAGAGATAGCTGGCCAGTTAGTGTATTCAGTAAAGACCAAAGAAACCCGTCGGCTGATTGGTTTAAATGGTGAAACCTTGAGTGCACTCGATATGATGGCAAAAAAGCTCCTTGAAAAACAAGGTGAAACAATGCCCCACTTTGTGGTAGATGTTGATAATTACCGTACCGATCACATTGTCGACATTCAACAGAAGGCAACTATCATGGCAGAAAGGGCAAAATCGTTTCAGTACGATGTGGAAATGCCACCTATGAGTGCCTACGAGAGGCTCATTGTGCACGCAACGCTACAGGGTGTTCCCCAAGTAAAGACGGAGTCTCAGGGTGTAGGAAAAGAACGACGCCTGGTTATAAGATACGTACCGTAATCCCCTACGGAGAGAGTGGTTCTGCACTAAAGGGTTACGTGAATGTGTCTGCTGCTGGTGCAGCAGAGCTTGGGCTTACCGTACCTGCAGCCGACGGTGTGGAAACCTTGGCTGGTGTAAGGTTGAGGTTAAGTATCTGTGGGTTTATATACTGAAGTATCAGTACTATAGCCAAGAGGATGACGAGGCCTGTCAATGCATCCACAAGCACTTCTTTGGCGTGAGATTTGTTTGTCCACGAGTCGCTTCCCATGTACAAAAATCCACCATACCCAACACGAGCAACAGCTAGCATGGCACCGACGATGATAGTCACTTTAAAAGCTGCATTTAAAAAAGAAGAAAGGTCTGCACTCTTCATGGCTTCATTGAGTGCTGGATTCGCTCCCAAATCTTTCACAATGGGAACGAATTGGGCCGCAAACATAACGTAATAGTTTATTTTATCTTTCATAGCTCTGAAATACGGAGTAACCACGGGGTGCTGTTTTTACTATCTATAAAGGTGAAAAACAATCCACTGGGGTCAATGTTGGGATTTGTGACATCAACAGGTACCCCGAAGAAAGTTCCGGGGTTTAGTAACTCGCGTACCTCCCCTGTGTCTGCGTGCACCAACCAGAGCGTATCATTAAAATGAACGCGTCCACTGTACCAAGATTCAGGAAGTGCCTCTTCCCCTAGTCCATCTGGTACGGCACAGATGGCGATATTTTCGTTGCTTGGAGACCAAGCACATTTCTCTCCGAGAGTTTTAATAGGTAATGTTCGCGTTCCTTCTGGTGTTTTTAAGAATGTAGAAAAGGATCCAATATACGATTCGCTGTAAATAATCGCGCGTTCGTCAGCACGTACGGCAGCTGAAAGGCCTGCCACACCCTGTAGGAGTGGTCGTGAGGTCCGATTTACTGGATCAATGCTGTATATGCTTCCAAAGACTCCCTGGGAACCGTGTTGAATGAGTTTGATGGTATTTCCCGTCCAGAGAGCTCGCCATCCTCCTGTGACTGATTCCCATACGCGGCGTTCATTAAGGTTGTTCGCGTTACGTATAACACCAATAAAACCCGTGGCAATAGGGTGAATGCTAAAAAAGGATGTGCCATCAGGGTGTGCGGCGACCGCCGTAATACCCACGTCTAGATACTCGCCCACCATTTCCCCGGTCGGAGAACTGGTGGCGTTTCTGAGGTGACCCAGAAAGGTGGTTACCAATCCACGGTCGTTCATACCACGGAGTAAGACGTCGGTTGCATTGATCCATAGTGCGTCATACACCATGGGTATAAGCGTATTCGTTACACGCACAGCTTCCCCTGTCAGTGGGTCAACACTAAACACGTTGCCAGACACTCGCTCTGTGACAAAAGCGCGCGGACGACCTCCGATGTAGGAAATACTGATTGACGCAGCGGGCGTTGTGCTTACACGCCACGCAGCGGGCGTGGAGGTACTTCGCGTATTTTCGCGTGCGTTTACTGTAACGGTCGTAGTCCCCAGCTCTTTGAATGAGGAGCTTATATTTGAGTTTGTACTTCCGAGTGTTCCTCCACTAAAAGCGGGTATGCCGTTAGCGAGACCTCTCCCCTCAGTAAGTACGTTCACCGCCCTTTGCTGTTTTTTTAGCCACCAGTACCACCCGAAAAACGACCCTATTATAAGGATAATCAGAATAATGAGCACAGAAACAATTATTTTTCTTGATTTTTCGTCTCCCATATATGTTATTCAACACTTGGACGGAACAAATCCAAGGCACTCTCTGTTACGGCATCAAATGTAATTTTCCACACACTGCGTACTTCTTGCAGGGAGGAATTGTCCATCGAAAACAAGGCCGCGAGAGACGTTTCAACACCCCCCTCTTCAGCTACGAACGTAATCCGCCCCGGGTCGTCTGTGTGAGAAGGTGCTGAGCTTCCATCGACATACCACTCCATATGCGCTGCTGCGTCTTGTAGGTGGCGAATTGCAGCGAATTGGGGCACAAGCACAAACGTACTCTCGAGGTCGTTTGCAATATGATTTCGTGCGACGGCGTGGGCAAAGTCTATACCCAGAAGTGGATCTGCGGGGTACAACGTGAGTTCAGGAAGAGTGCTTGGTATGCGCACCTTCATCGAGGCAGAGATGCCATGGAGCGGTGAAGATACGGTGACCGAGAGTGATGTATCGCCGAAAGGGGCGGTAATGGGGAGGTCTATACGATATGCTCCTTTACCTGATGATTGCGGCGCTGCGCGTTCGTTCACTCGCCACTCGAAGTAGAGCTCTTCTGTAGGAATTGGTATTCCCTCGGTATCAATAAATTGAGTCCTTGCCTCTGCACGCGCGGTGGTTCCAGCGCTTGGTAATTTTCTACCGCGGTAAAAAGGGTGTGTGTACCCCGACGCTTCCCATACAATGTCTACTGATGCTGGAGTGAGTACGAGCACATCCGCGCCCAGTACCTCACCGTCTACCGAGACAGCTCGAGCGCCAACACTTACCTGCTCCCCAACACCTCCCAAAGTAACCCGTTGAGTATCACGGCCTATGCCACTTTCCTTAACTTCCCCATTAACTACCCACTCAACAAGTACACCCTGCATGTCAAAGGAGAAACTACGGGCCTCTACCGTGACAACATCCCCAGGGGCAATAGGCACATGGTCGAGACTAAGGATGAGTGGTTGCACCTGTGCGTATGCAAGGTGATGCAGCGCAAAGGTGCACAACACAAAAGACAGGCACACAGAGAGCTTCAGCAAGCGATACATCCTCCTAGTATACAAGGAGTCACCCTGTGCACGGATGTGACACGGGAATAGTATTGAATTACGAACCCTCCGGAGTGTTTGCAGCGCTCAAGTCAGCTTTAGCCTTTTTGATGGCCAGAATCTGTGACGGGTCAGAGGTGATGATCTGATCCTCAGTATATGAAGCAATAACCTTGATGGCGACATGTTTCAAGCCAGCAAAAAAGATGCCCTCCCCTACGTCAGACTCGAGGAGTAGGTATTTCTCTTCATCAGACAACTTAAATGTTGATTGAACCAGGTCTACCGACGTTGGGGATTGGCGAAGTAGCATTTGGATCGATGAGTTGGTGAGCATGGCGCTGCCATAAGGTGAGTTCAAGAAGTCTGCAACGTCTTGGGTTATGGTCGAGAGACCGAGATAGTACTTACGACCACGCTTAGCGATGCCGAAGAGGAATGAGGCAGTATCCTCGGATTTCATCATCCACCATGCCTCATCGATCACGAGAAGACGCTTACGCAACTCTTTTCGTACCACGTTCCAGATGTGGTGAGTAATGATGTACATAGCGACCGGCTTTAGGTCGTCTTCCATATCTCGTACGGAAAAGACCACCAATTTCTTGTTCATGTCCACGTTGGTTGGTCTGTTCATGAAGCCAGACCAAGTACCCTTTGTGTATTTCGAAAGGCGCTGTACGAGCGAATCGGAACCTTCCATGCCCGAGAGTACCAATTCGAAGTCAGAAAGGAGCGGTGGCTCGATGCTTGCAAAGTTGGAGTCAGATGTGATGTCTTTGAGGGCGTAGGTTTCGGTAATAGCTTTATCAATAATGGCGTCTTCCTCAGGGGTGAGCCCTTGGAGCATAATTCGGAAAAGGCCCACGAGCGATATGATCTGGTTACGGAGTACGTCTGATGGGTTTTCATCTTCTCGTGGAATTGCCAAGTCAAAAGGGTTGATGTGGTGCTCGGATGAGAGGGATATATTGAAATAACGCCCACCTACTGTTTCCGCGAGGTACTCATATTCACGCTCAGGGTCGATGACGATAACCTCTGTATCAAACATCAGAGATCGCAAAATCTCGAGTTTAGTGGTGTATGACTTACCAGAACCCGATTTTGCAAATGTTACCGAATTGTAGTTTTCAAGAGAAAAGCGGTCGAAGAGGATCAATGATGAGTTGTGGCGATTGATGCCATAGAGGATGCCTCTGTCGGAGGTGAGGTCAAATGAAATGAATGGAAACAGGCTTGAGAGGGGTGCTGAGTTAAGTTTACTGTGCACGCCGAGTTCGTCGTCCCCCAGAGGCAGAATGCTTCGAAAACCCTGTTCCTGTTGAAAGAGGGCTGGGCGCAGGTATACGAGGCGCGATTCAAGGATAGAGCGCACCTCCGCCTCCGCTTTATCGAGCTCCTCTCGAGAGTTGCCATATATGGTCATGTACAAACCCACCTCAAAGAGGCGTTCCTGAGCTTGCTGCAAGGAATCACGGAGAGATTCGAGGTCTGAATAGGCGGTATCAAGTACTGGGTCACGCACCATACCCTTCTCTTCACGCGAGGTTATTTGGCTTTGCACTTCGGCAACCTTCTTCTGGAACTTACGGAGCACCTCATTGGTATCCATGGGGTGCACAAAGATTGAAATATCAATGACTTTGTCGATGTTAATTATTGGTGCAAACCATCCTGTCGTAAGAAAGCGCGGATAAGAAATAACAAAAAAGGTGCGAGCAATCTTCTCCCCCAGATCGAGTTCGCGTGGGTTTATTTTCAGCGCATGGGGAGCGATGACGTCTTGAAGATCCAAAACTCCCTGCTGGTAGATTTCAGTGGGAAGCACTGGAAGCACAGAGTTCGCTGCCTCAGGTTTTCGCCCTAGTAAGGTGTCAATCAACGACATACTACTATTCTACCTCCCCGCAGCGGTTTCGTCGGAAACAGAGATGGGTTTACTTCGCTCTCCTGGGTTGAAGAGCTTGTACAGAAGCTCAATGACTTCTTCAGTGCCAAGCTGTGCGGTGCGCACGCCAGAGCGAACGAGTCCCTGCTGCACAATTGCTATGCGCTGTTCCAACTGAGAGAGTTGCTCCTCAAATGACTTATTAGCCTCGGCCTGGTCTTTTTTCTTTCTATTCCAAGGCATTCCTCCCTTGCTCCCTACTGAAAGCATGGGGGGCGTGTACGGTACAACCAAGAAAAAGTTCTTGGTCATGATGTTCGCCGCTTCGGTGAAGCTCTTCACGAACTCAATGTATTCGCGGATTTGCACACGCATCAAATCGTCGAGCTGTCCTTTGTAGGCGACTTCGAGGGTGGCTATGTACGGCCGAATATCAAGCTGGCGTGATTGCACAAAGATCTGGCAGGAAAAGTCTAGGGAGTTTAGGAAGTTTTGAAACTGAAGGATGAACGCTGTCTGCTCATCGTCGGATTTAAGAGCGAAGTTAATAGAA
Organism: Minisyncoccota bacterium; assembly: GCA_018060545.1. Classification (GTDB taxonomy): domain Bacteria; phylum Patescibacteriota; class Minisyncoccia; order Phycocordibacterales; family UBA2100; genus JAGOVW01. The sequence continues at coordinate 115,797 of JAGOVW010000001.1, read as the reverse complement.
GACGCCATGAGAATCGCGCGCATGCCTCCATCTTTAAGGATGACCACCCCGTCACGCACTTCAGAGACGGGCACAAAGTCCTGTGATGCTTTTTTATTTGCAGTAGGCATGGTGCTGTTATCTTACCAGAGCGTCACGCGCTGTTTTGAGTGCGCTCACGGCACTCTCTTGAGGTGAAACAATCTTAGCGCGAGCAGTGTCTGGGAGATCGCGCATTGATTGATCAATTTTTTCCTGAATATCCAGTGACCACGAGAGTTGGTGTAGACGGCTCTCTGAAAGTTTGGGGACGTACACTTCTGGATGAGTGAGCTGCTTTTCGACCTCGGTTTTTTTCTTTTTCATCTTGCGCTCATGGCTCCACAGGTACAATTTTGTGCTCAGGAGGTAGTAAAATCCGAATTCCAAGCCGGTAATAAACGGGCGTCCGTTCCACTGCCCCATCGCGAGAGCGGTGGATATGCCCATCGCTCCTCCTATGAGAGGGAGTGAAAGATAGAGAGGGAGAAATCTCCAGAGCATGAAAGAGAGACCGGCACCACCGAGAAAATAGAGAAATTGTTTGAACGTGAGTGGTCCAAAAATTTTATCTTCCACCTCGATGAATTGAGGAACCTGAAACTGCATGTGGATAGTATACTGGCCGCGCATCACTGCGCGTAGGTGTATACCCAGTTACTTGTTTACGGCGTTTCGCGGTACGGATCGCTGTGTACGTCTTTTCTTTCGTGTGAGAGCTGCCCTGGGCGATAGGTTTGTGACGGTGTAGGGCGCTCTACTTTTTGCACGACGACTGTCTCTGGTGCAAGTGGGTCGGCGACGGGCGCATCTGGGTTTGCTCCAGCCAGTGCATTTGTTGCCATAGCATCCACCGCGCTCACCTCTTTCTCCTGAGCTTCTGGGTGCTCTAGTTCGCGCTCGAGCTCTTGGCGGATGGGCTCGAATATTTCTTCTGAAATGGCCAGTGTGAGTTCCTGCGCGACAGCGTGTGTTACTCCAACCTCTTTTTCAATATGTGCAGATAGCTCGCTAATCGGTTGCAGACCAAAGAGGGTCAGCATTACTTCGTTTTCCAGTACTTGCCATTGATCTAGATGGAGTTGATGTTTCTCAGAGAGTTTTCGAAGATGCTCCTCGGTGTGTGCACCGGTGATTGCGTGTTGCACGACAGGCGGCAACTTTTCAAATTGCCCCGCAAGTTCTTTAGTTGGGTCGATAGCAGTCATACTTACTTCTTCGCGTCCCCTAGTTTATCAAGCTTCGCTCCTAAGCTCTCGAATTCTGCGGCTTTCTCCTTTTTCTTTTCGCCGAGCTTGTACTGACTCAGTAGTTCCTGCTTCCTGTATTCGTCTTGCTTAGGTTCAATACCGCGTAGGCGTTCAACAAATGAAGGTTTGCTCTGGGCGATTTTGGTAAGTTTTTCGGCCAGCCGTGTATCAGAAGTCTTCTTAGCTGCTTCCCCTGCCGCTTTGAATGCGTCTGCGGCTTTTTCTGCATCTTTCAGTACTTTGCTGACAGCCTCAGTGTGTGAAGAATCGCCAGGCTTGAATGCTTCCTTCTTGTCCTCGTAGTTCTTGCGCGCAGCTTGTGCTGCAGCCTTAGCTGATTTGATAACTTCATCTCGAGTATTGAGTCTTGCAGATACCTTGTCGAAACTTTCCTGCTCATCTTTCGACAGTGTCTCGCCGCGGGCCTGACTCTCCTTGAATCTCTTAACCTCTGCAACCCATTGGTCTCGGTCCTTGCTCTTCTCAAGACCATCAGCACGGCGTTTCTCCTCGTCGTACTTCTTACGCTCTTCGGAGGCATACGCTTCGCGCTGGAAATTGTCCTTCTTTTCCTTGGTTGTTGGTGCGGCTGATTTTGCGGCTTCTGCAATAGCTTTCTGTTCGCGCTCCTTCTTCATCTTGTCGTTGTACTCTTGGCCTGCAGCAAAACCACCTTTACCGTCACCCTTAAACTGTTTCGCAATGTTCGATCCGAGATCCTTCATGACGCCAGGCATACGATTGGCATTGAATGAAGCGGTGCGGGCACCATCCAGGCTTTTGAGCGCCATACGAGCACCAAAGCGTTCGATTCCAGCAGCGCCACTTTTCTTCGATGCTTCGGTAAGTGATTCTCCGTATCTTCCTTTGAGTTTGTCTGCGCCGCGGCCAATACTTTGGCGTGCAGCAAACCCCAGTGTGCTTGCAGCGAGTTTCGCGGGGGTGAGAGTACCCATTCGCAGGGACTTCTGCCAACTTGGCAATTTGTTGGCGCCAGTAACCGACAAGCTCTGGGCAATTTTAATAGATCCGTACAACAGACCAAGAACGATTAAGTAATTGAGGAGAAGAGCAATACCAATCGGTGAGCCTGGCTTGCTCACCAGGTCAGTAAGTGAGCCGCTGGTGTTACTGAGGGTGTTTGCGATAGTCAGCGTTGCCCACAAAAACATAATAAGCAGTGGTCCAAATAGCACGTTTTTCAAAAACTCTTGCAGCCACTTTTCCCACCATTCAGTAAACCCCGGTATGGCCATCGAGCCAAAGGCAAGTGCAGATACCAAAAGAAGGAATATGAGCATAACGATACGCACGACTAACAGAAAAGCTCCATACAGCAATATCAGAGCGGCGGCAAAAAATATTGTTGCTACAAACAAAATGTATATAAATGCCGAGGCAAGGCCATTATTTTGCGCCACCTTCGCTACTATCTCGTCAGATTTCCATGCAGAGGTTATCTTCATGGCGCTGAAGAATGAACCAGCAATGCCAGGTGGCGAGTTGATCTCGGTGGTGCTTATGGTGGCTGTAGGGCGGCCCATGTCGATTGCCTTGTCGAACTGAGCTGCAACTATGTGTGACACGTCTATTGAGAATTTTGCGAAAAAGATACTGAAATTGATCAGAATTGCCGCAATTAAAATTCGTGCAAGGAATTGCCGCACACCATAAGAATTACTTCCCAATATGGTGGATATCGCCACAAATACGAACGCCCCTATGATGGCAATATTCGCCACATCACGGAACGCTGCCCACCCTGTTTCAACGCCGGTGATGAGGGAGTTGTTATAGAGTGTTCCAAAACCCACTATCGTAGTGTCTATCAGGTAGTTAAACAGGAGACCGGCTACCCCAAGTGTCCACCCAGCAAGTGCGATTATCATGCCGCCCAGACTGCTCACCATGGCGCGCATGACACAAGAAAAGCTGGTCATCCACCCAGGCACCCACCCACCCAAAACGGCAGCACATGTTTCTACTTGAGGTGTTGCGGAGGTGTTGGTTGTTGCCGGGGGTGGCGTTTGCGCAAATGCAAAATCTGCAGGCACTGAGAAAAAGACGCCCATGAGTGCCATGCATAAAAGCGTCCCGGCAAGGCGGCCTTTCATACATGCAGTATATCAAGGTGTACCGCTGCGCTACTGCACTCTCCACCGCTCATACCATTGACGCACTACGTCGGGGTTCTCTGCGTTGCACCAACCACTCCCCGTACTCCACTCTTTGACTGTATCCTCCACCAAGAGGGTCATGCTTCCTTGCAAGGCGTCTTTCTGAGCAGAAGCATCTTTTACGTCGTATGCCGTGTGTAGGAGGCGTTGTGCAACGAGTGCGTCCAAACGCTCAAGTGCGATACGCTGTGCTGTTACTGAGGTTGAATTTTGCAAATCAGCTGCAAGGGTTGCCAGTTGGGTAAGTGCTTCATTGGATGTTTCGATATCATTAAGAACACCGTCTAGAAGCGGGGTGATCTTTCCTTCGATGATGACTTCAGAGAATTGCTGTACAACGCCCACAATGAGCGAAACGACTGCTTGATTAAAGGGAGAAATGGGAGTTAGTGGGAAGCGCACTTCGCCAACAGGGAGTACTTGGGCACTTTGTAGTGCAAGCGATAGTGCACCACCCGAGAATGGCGATGTGCTTGATATAACGAGGCTCAGTGCCCCACCTGGGGATGGTGCAGGCCCAGATTCAATAGGGATACCGAGCGCTGTGGTTGAAGAAAAGTTCTGTGTTTCCGCGGCGCGCAGTTGTGCTGATCCACTGCGAACGATTGCTGTGGGCGGCGCTTCGAGGGTGTAGAGTGCACCATTGGCAACCGTTGATCCAGATGAAATAGACACTGCAAGGGTACCCCGGTTAATCATCTGTGTGGAGGTTGAGATCCGCAGCTGGGCCGGCGTGGAGCAAGACTGCACAGGGGGATCGCCTGACGTGGTGCACGCGACTGTCTGTGCGTACTCACGTACTTTCGGAATTAGAATATCCCAACAACGCTCCTCTGCTCGGCGAAGCTGTGATGCGGCAGTTTCCAAAAGAGATTTGCTATCCTTCTTTGTTTTGTTAAATGCTTCTTCTACTGCAAGTGATGAGCTCAACACGGCCAATCCTGCACCAGAGGCAGCATTGCGAACCCCTGCATTACTCTCCGCGGTAAGGCGATCAAGGTACGGTGCAGCACCAAGCTGGCTAGCACTGATGCCTTGAAGACCGCCAGCGTTCGTAAGAATCTGGTTGGTGATACCTGAGAATAGCGCGCTCACAATTTGGTCAATCTCATTTGCTGTTTCGAGTTGTCTAAAACCAGAACCAGCTGCCTGAGTTACCAGCTCTGCAATGAGATAGCCCGGCGTAATGATCTCCTGTGTAATGCGATCTTCACCCGTCCCGGTTGGAGTGCGAACTTCCCTCTTTACCGAAAGATTACCGCGGCCCCAATCAAGCTCTTCGGTGAGGTTTCCTAACGCTCTCTGTTCCGCGAGACGAGAGGTTTCTTCGTACATCTCATAGGCAAAGTAGAGCTGGTTTTGTGGGTTGAGCGCTGTTTCCATAAACATAGCAAAACCACCCGCTGAGAAGTTGCCTGCGAGGAAGTTTTGTATTTTCCCCGTGTCAGCCGTGCTTAGTGTGCATGAGTAGACACTGTTGGGATCTCGCGTGGTTTTCATGTACGCCACGGCCGCATTCTTTCGCACGGTTGCCTGGAAGGGTGTGCATAGATTTTGTAGGTTGTATTTCTTGAGGTATTCGGCGCGAGCCTTGTCTGCAACCTGCAATCGTTCCGCATCTTGGTTCGTGACGAACTGTGGGTTCCCACCACGTGCGGTGTTTTGCCAGCGCAGCACACTGCTCACAATAGAAGCGCTCGCTGCTTCACCCATGCGTTTAGTGACGCCATCAAGTACACACTCTTTGTACACCAGGTACCCGGTGTTCTGGGTTACTGCTGCGTCGTTGACCGGCACGTACACTCCCCCAATCGCGGTGAGTGTTCCTACTTGCATGCCATACGTACCTGCTGCACATCCAAAGACACCGTCGCGCAACAATCCGGTACCACTGCTTTGTGCGAAGGTAAAAAAAGGCAACGTAAGTGTAAGGGTCACGACGTGCACTAAAAAAAAGTGAGGAATCTTCATAGCGATGCCTCCTTATAGTAGCGGTCGAGGACCCCTATCGTAAACCCTAGGTACTGCTCAGCCTGGTTATAGGTACGCAACAGCGAGAGTGCGGCTATCGGATCTTCGGCACGCTCTGCCATTTTTTGAAGTGTTGCGCCAAAGTATACCAACGCATTCGCCGCTTCAAGGTGGTCGTCGACAATGTCGGATGGTGGGTTGATGTGCATCATGCCCTCCCCTGCTTTGATGTATGCAAGTCCATGCTCACGCACTTCTGCAAGCGCGGCAATGTCTTTGTTCTGTACGTAGCGAGCATAAATAGCTATGTCGGGCTCCGCAAATGCTTTTAAGGGTGCGAGCATGGCTCGCACCTGAGCTTCGTGTTGTTTTCTCTCTGATGGTGTTGCCGCTGTGACGGTGAGCTCCCCTCTGGTGTATGGCACAAAAGGAATATCTATGTTGAGGCTGTTCGTTAAATCTTCAGCCAATGCAACGCCTTTTTCCTCGCTATACGCATCCTGCTGTTTGAGCGCGACATACCGACTAATGAGTCGCTCGGTGATAGCCTCGGTTGCTGTTTCCTCAAGTCCCTCTGTTACTTCTGCCGGAAGTGCATCGTTGGTCCCGTCACCGTCAGAGTCTTTATTTAAAGGGTCTGTTCCTGCGAGTTCTTCTTGCCAATCGGGAAGGCTGTCTCCGTCGGAGTCGGTTTCTTTAAGAAAGGGGCTTGGTGTCGGCAGTGCGTTTTTAGGTACTTGGTACACGATTGAAGGTTGATGCAGGATTCCTAACCTGATTCCTCCCGCAATCAGCAATCCAGCCACAGAAAGGCCAGCCAGGGTGTACATACCACGAGTGTCTACCATACGTAGAGTATACCTAGGCGTACCCTAATACCTGTTATAGACCGTGGGTATAGCCCCCTAGAATGCCTTGAAAACAAATACACGACCGGAGTCGGTCGAACTAAATGACACATTGTAGGCGGTGAAGATGTCTGCGAGCGATGTGTAGTCTTTTACAAACTGGTCTGATGCAGCGTTCGATGCGAGCATTGCGTTAATGAGTTCTGCCTCTGATCGAGCCTGAGATACTGCTCGCGTGTGTTCCCCTATAGCTTTGTATCCAGCAGCAACTTTTGCGTGAGCGCTCTTTATAGGTTCTGGGACCGGCTCTGTTTCTTCTATGTCCTTGCCCAACTGTACAAATGAATCGGCAAGATCCTCAACTTCACGTATTTTAAAACCATCGGTAGGATCCTCAATAAATCGTTTCAAAATGCTATTTTGGCGCGTTCCCCACGTTTCCATTTGTCCCAAAATATGGACCCCTGTTGCGTTACCATAATCAAAGAGGTCGAGCTGTAACCCACTGCGTCGTCCTTTCGTTGTTGTGGGTGTTGAGTTATTTGATGGAATCAGCGAGTAGATATCAGCGAGTCCAAGTTCCTTGCTACCTTCCTCGGTGACTCGAATCAAACCACCTGATTCTATGGAGCCAAGTAGCGCAATGAGCGATTCGTCAGCAAATGCCATGCTACCGTCCCCAGAAACGGTTGGTGCCTTGTCTTTAAGTGGGTCGCCGAGGTCTTGGAGAGAGACGTATGATGCGCCCTTGTCTCTCGTGTTGGCCAGATGCGAAAAGAAATTTTCCTCATCGAAGGCTGGTGCAACGCCACCACCGGTGCGCGGTGAGATAATGCCCGCATCTGGAAGAAATCGGTCTTCATTCGTGCCCCAGCTTACATTCGCAGAAGGATCTGCCTGCGTAGCAAATTTATCAGAAATAAAGACAGCTCCCGTGAGAATAATCAAACCAACACCGAGCGCGTAGAAGAGCGTGCTATGTCTGCGAAGCCACTCCATATAATCCACACTGTAGCATGCACACGCTGAGAGCTAGATACAATCAAGGTATACTGTGTGTATGTTTGCTTCTCTCACTCTCCTTTCGCAAAAAAGTGTCGCACTGCTTCTTCTCATGTTCGTATGTGTAACGCTCACGTTGCCTTTCTTTGCACACGCGTTTCCTTTTGGTGGCCAAGCTGGCCGTGTTATTCCTTGCTATAACCAGGCGATACTTGCAGATCTGGGTCCCCCTATTGGAGGTAAGTATTTGTGGTCACCGGCAACACGAACATATCAGTTCGGTCCGCCTCGTCACTCTGGGCAATGGCTTCTCGGGCTCGCCCAAACACCGTGGTATTGCATCATCACCTACCAACCACTCACGGTAGAAAGTGGAACCCACATTATGATGATGGGCTCTTCACAGTAGACAGTCTGTCTCGCAGACTCACGCTTCTTTAGAAAGGCAAAGCCACTTTTCTAGCGGAAGGCTTTCCGCGCGCGCTTGTGGCGATATGTTGCACGCATGGAAGCGGTCGAGGTGAACGATGTTTTTTAGATTCCCACCAAGCATTTTTCGCTTCGAAGCAAACGCTGTTTTTACAACAGAAAAAAATCTTTCTTCTGAAACCTGTGTAAATTGGCTGCGCGATATGTCGTCTACCAGAAGAATTGCTGAATCTACTGATGGTGGAGGTGAAAAGCACCCTTTTCCAACTGTTTTTACATACTTCGGCGTCCCATACACTTTTACCGACAGTGAGAGGATGCTTTCTTTTTTGTCTCGAGCAATACGGACCGCTACTTCTTTTTGAACCAACAACGCCATGCGGGCTGGGTGGTTTTTCGAGGTAAGGAAGGTGCGTATGATGTCCCCTGTAATGTAGTACGGGATGTTTGCCGCAAGGACGTACTCCCCTGCTCGTAAGCCAGCACTTTCCGGGGAGAAGTTTCGAATATCTTCATTGAGAATCGTGAGCTGCTTACTCGCAATCTCAGACGAGAAACGTGCATGGAGTGTATCTATAAGGAGTGGATCTTTCTCGACGGCCAAGACGTGGGCGCCGGTGCGCAGGAGTTCCTTGGTTAGGTTGCCGGTCCCCGGGCCTATTTCCAAGACGGGGACATCTGCTTCTATGCGAACCGCAGCGACGAGTGCCGAAGCAGCCCACGGAGCAGTAAGAAAGTGCTGACCCAATCGGGCTCCGCGCTTTTTCTTCGGTGTGTTAGCTCGTGGTCGTTTGGCGCCACTTCGTGTACCCATGGACGCCATCCTAGCGCGCCGATGCCACGCTGCCTAGCGCTATCGGATAACATCCTCTCCGCCCCAGCGCTCCAAAAGACTCGGTGCCACATGCGCAATGTGCTCTGGGCTGATGTCTCCCAAAAATTGAGATGGTGTAGAGATGTCACGGGAACCGTACACCATGCGTGTGCCTGCATAAGAAAGAAGTACTTTTTTGCGAGCACGTGTGAGGGCCACATAGAAAAGACGGCGCTCCTCTTCCGAATCGTCAGATTCCCCTTTTCGCTCCATGGGGAAAAGTCCCTCCTCGAGTCCGGAAATGAACACCATATCAAACTCGAGCCCTTTGGATGCGTGAACTGTCATAAGTGAGACAGCGTCGATATTCTTGTTCACATTGTCCTGTTCGCCCAAGAGTGCTGCGTCCTCCAAAAGTTGCTCTGCTCCTTGTGGTGCAGCTAGTGTGTCGTACTTGGTCGCGAGTGATGCCAACTCTTTCATGTTGCCCAACCGCTCCAAATCCTCCTCGGTCCCCTTGCTGTGGTGAGCACCGAGTCCACTCTTCTCAATAATAAATTTAACTACTTCCGATACAGGCCGCTCTTGTGCGGTTTTATTGATGTCGCGCAGCAGCTGGTAAAAAGCTTCTACTTTTTTGCGCGCTCCGGAAGGGAGTTCATCGAGTGTGCCTTCAAGCATGTAGGTAAGTGTTCCCTTGCCAATACCGCGCGGCGGTGAGGCGATGATTCTCGAGATATCAACACGACTCTCTGGATTAAGACCTGCACGCAGATAGCTGAGAAGGTCCTTTACTTCTTTTCGTTCAAAAAAGCGCGTGCCGAGGACGCGGTGAGGCACACCTTGCTCGAGAAATGCCTGTTCTAATGCGCGTGACTGGAAGTTTGCTCTATAGAGCACTGCTATTTCGCTTGCGGGGGTGCCGTCTATGATCAGTGCTGATGCCGTCTGGGCTATGTGGCGAGCTTCCTCTTGCTCACTCCATCCGCTGTAGAGTGCGATACTCTCCCCCTCCCCATTTTCTGTAAAGAGATTTTTCTCATAACGATTTCGGTTCTTCTTAATCACATCATTAGCGGCAGCAAGAATGGTTTGTGTAGAGCGGTAGTTCTGTTCAAGCATAATCACCGTGGCCCCAGGGAACACCTTTTCAAATGAGAGGAGGTGCTGGATGTCTGCCCCGCGCCAGCTGTAGATATTTTGGTCCACATCACCCACGACGCATATATTGTGTCGCTCACCTACCAATAGGCGAGCAATTTCGAACTGTACTTTGTTGGTGTCCTGGTACTCGTCGATAATAATGTGTGTCCAGCGTGCTTGCAGGCGTTCACGTACCTGCGTGTTGCCCTGCAACAAGAGCATGGTTTTCAATAAAAGGTCATCAAAGTCAACAGCATGGTCACGGCGCAGTGCTTCTTCGTAGCGTAGCCACACTTTGGCTACGATATCGGTAAATGGGTTATTTGCCGTGCGTGCAAACTCTTCCTGTGTGTAGCTGTCACCCTTTGAGCGCGAAATGCGACTGAGTATGGTACGTGGCTCGTATTGGTCCCCTATGTCGAGCGCTTTCAAAGCTTCCTTTACCGCTTTCATTTGGTCATCACGGTCCCAAATCGTAAATGAGCGAGGCAACTGCAAGTGAGCTGCGTGCTCGCGCAGAATTCGCACGCACAGCGCGTGAAAAGTGGCAACGGTGGGGTATCCCTGTGCTGGAGGAAGCTCTTTTAATAGATGGGCAACGCGCTCTTTCATCTCCCCCGCTGCTTTGTTGGTGAAGGTAACGGCGAGAATGGCATCCCCAGGGACACCTGATGCAATGAGGTGCGCAATGCGGTGTGTGATGGTTTTGGTTTTGCCAGCACCTGCTCCTGCGAGTATAAGGAGCGGCCCATTGGTGTGCATGGCTGCCTTCTTTTGCTCGCTATTCAGGCCTTCAAGGTACTTCACGAAAGGAGTGTAGCATGCACTTTCGCAGGCAGTTGACACATTCATTTTATGTAGTAGAGTCCACTACGGCTACTCCTGTGGAGGGGTAGAGCAACAAAGGAGACTGCACTATGGCAGACCATAACGTTGGTGCTGTTGATCATGACGATGACGATCAGCGTCGGGCCGCGGTTGTTGGCCGCGATTCGGCAAAGCGCAGTGCCGCACCGGGGCTCCTGATGAGGACCTTCAAGGCTTCGCCGGGGTTCTTCTACATCTTGCTGCTCTACATCGGCGGCTATGTCTACGGGCACTACATGAAGACGGACCCGCACGCCATCGCCTTCTCGGTCGGCTCGTACAGCTTCTCGTGGGTCTGGTTCCTCATCACGGCGGCTGCCATGATGGCGATCGCCGAGCAGCTGCGGATCTCGCATCCTGGCATCAACAACACCTTCGAGGTCAACGGCATGATTCTCATGGCCGGGGTCCAGGTGATCTTGTTGGTCCTTGGTGCGGCTGACGTCACGATCAAGGGCTACGCGCTGGCCAAGATCTTCTCGAACACCGAGTTTCTGACCTTGACGCTCATCAACTGCGTCCAGGCCGGTGTCGCCAACGTCATCAACGCGCGCACGCTGCAGCGCACCATCGCCTCGGGATCGAACTTCTGATCCATAGGCGGCAGTTCCTGCGACATGCTGAGACGGGGGCCAACGGCCCCCGTCTTTCTTTATGGGGGTGCCATGCCCCGAAGCAGAGTCGCGCAAAACATAAAATTAACGACTGCTGACCTCTTTTCTCTACCTTACAGGCTGGCCCTACCCCGCCGCAAACTGCTGCAAGGAATGGTGCTCGAGGGTGGCGGGCTTTTTTATGGTACAAAAAGCAAGTTTTTCAACCCTATATTTTAAGCCATTTTTTGGGCTATACACACGTTCTCATTTGGCCTTGTTTTTCAACGCTTTTCAAGGGTCTATGGAGAAAAAATGGCTTAAACAAAGGGTTTTGCATATCAAGATGAAGTCATAAAAGGGTTGACCCGCTCTACCTGCTTTGGTACCCTCTTTTGAGTCGGATCGGGGTTAGTTCATAGGAACCCCATCTGGCAACCTCACAGGCAAGACGCCGTTCAATCCCGTGCCTCTTCGTGACAAAGAGGCGGAAGCTTTCAAAGAACTTGCCTGTAACCGCTTATAGAAAAAAACCAACGTGACTCATCTGTAAAAGGATTCCTTTCACAGATGACGACATACCGTGCGGCGAAATCCGCAATGCTTTCAACGATTTCTCTCGTTCTTTTGACCGGGGCTTTTATTCCTACAATCGCCCGAGCGAGCGTGTTTGCGGGACTCCTCTCTACGGTAATCCTCAACACGGCCCAGGGGATCGGTGGCGCCAAGAAAGACAACGTCCAAGTAATGAGTCTTCCTACCCCCGTAATGAACATTAATCCTGTGGGGCGTGGGGGTGGCGACATTGAGATTGTTGACGATTCCGCTCTCGTCTCCCAGGACGGGCCCCTTGGAACCGCCATCGAGGTGCAGGAAAGCATAAAAAGCTCACAAATAAGCGTGTACACCGTACGACAGGGCGATACCCTTTCTACTATTGCGTCGATGTTTGATGTGACGGTAAACACCATCATGTGGGCGAACGACATCAAGAGCACGAAAGACATACGCCCAGGCGATTCGCTCGTTATTCTACCGGTTACCGGTATTCGTTATACCGTCAAAAGTGGCGGGTCTTTGCGTGACATTGTTAAAAAACACGGAGGCGACCTTGAGGAGGCTGCGCTTTACAATGGTATTGAGCCGGACGAAATCCTGGCGGCGGGTACTGTTGTCATCGTTCCAGATGCTGAACTCATTGTGCCTAAGCCTGAAACAAAGAAGAGTTCTTCTGGGGTGAAGATTGCTGTTCGTACGTCGGGCAAGGTGCCTTCGTATAGTGGCTTCTACCAGCGCCCGGTAAACGGCGTCAAGACTCAAGGCATTCACGGGTATAACGGTGTAGATATTGGAGCTCCTGTAGGAACCCCTATCTGGGCATCAGCTGGCGGCGAGGTGATTATTGCCCGTTCAGGTGGATACAATGGTGGGTATGGTTCTTATGTGGTAATCCGTCACGATAACGGCACACAAACACTCTACGCACACATGTCTCGGGTAGATGCGTACGCCGGACAAATCGTCTCCCAAGGTGAAGAGATAGGTGCTGTTGGAAACTCGGGGCGTTCAACGGGCCCGCACCTGCACTTCGAAATTCGCGGCGCGGTGAACCCGTTCTAGCTGGAGCAGAAATGAAAAATACCACCCCAAAGGGTGGTATTTTTCTACAGAGAAAATCTACTCTGCCGCAGCGTCTTGATCCCCCAGCTCTGCAAGAATTTTCAAGGCAGCTTCCTGCATATTGTGAAGCGTGTTTGTAGCGTCCAGTTCCGCGAGGCCGTACTCAAGAAAGGTAACCATGAGACGGCCACGCACCTCTTCCGGGAGATTGGGAAGCGCATCTAATAGAGCTTGGCGCCCCGCAGCCTCGTCCCCCCGTGCAAGGCACTCACGTAGCGTCTGTTCGAGTTGTAGTACGGTATCCATATTACGTAAGGCGAGAATGAATAGCTGTTTTGCGAGGACCAAAAAAACCGTTAAAGATACGGCCCCAGAATCCGTCCCCACCCCTTTTCCTGCGAACCTCTTCTTTCGCAAACCACGCATTGCGAACTGCATCAGCTGCGCCAGTTGGTGCAGTTGGTGCAGCTGCGCCAGCAAAATCGGCGTATCCCAGGCTTTTTGCCACCGCGTTCTTCTCGGCAGTCCATCGTGCGACAAGGGCGTCATCACTTTCTGCACCCAGTTCTAGTACTCCCACCGCAGGGGCTTGCTCTTGAAATAGCGGGTCTGTCTGCCCTACTTCCGGTTTTATTCCAGCTGCCACGTTTTGGATGGAGTGAAGAAACTCTTGGCGGTGTGCAAGTGTGTTAGAGAGGAATGTGCCGAGGCTTTCTCTGTCTTCGTCCATCAATTCCTGTAACTCGTGCACCCCGGTTACCGCTTTCGCAATGTTGCGCCGAGCACTCCCAGTAAATGTGCGCAAGAGGCCAACTTGTTTGGAGATGTATGCGCGGCGTTTGGTGTCTGCTTCTGGATCTGTTGGGTCAAATAGCGGGGCAAGTGTGGATGCACTTACATCATATTTTTTGCACACCTTTGCGAGTCGAGCCTCAGTTTTCTTGTAGAGACTACTCTCCTTTCTTTGCTCCATCCAGGTGAGTTGGTACAGCATATTCTGCAGTTGACTCAGTTGGTGAGGCTCTTCGCACGCGATGCGCTTGATAGTGAGGCGTAGCAGGGCTCCTGCTTCTGCCCGTGGGGCAGAGTCCATGGCGGCAAGGAACATACTCATGCTCGACGCCGTGCCTGTTGCTGCGTGATTCTCCTCCATGGCGGACATTATCTTTTCTATGTCTGCGTCGCCTAGTTTGTTCGTGATGCCCTCGGCAAGCGACATGCGCTCGTTAAACTGCTGCACAAGTGTGGCTTGGGATTCTATAGCTGCTGGAGTGGCAGGGGCGCTACTATCGAGCATGTTTGCCATCACCATTTCGCCAGCCACAGGGTAGTTTTTCTCCAAAAAATGCGCAAACAAGGCATTTTCCTCAGGGTCGCGAATAATTTCGTCCATGTTTTTGCGGCGGTCGGTCAGCATACGCGCATATGCTTCGTCCATGCCTAACGCTTTTGCGTGGAGGATTCTTCGGTCAGCCCCTTTCCGCACCTTGTCGAACGCATCCATGCTGCTCATGCCGGCAGTGTAGCATGCGTAATAATGTGAAGCCGCTCGCAATGCGAGCGGCTCTGGGGCTCCTATAAATCTTGAATGCGAGCTCTCTCGGCGTGGAAGACTCGCCTGCGCAGTTCACTGGTCGAGTAGCCATGGTCACGAGTGTTGAAGTGAATGGGAATTGACAGGTCGTGCCCCGTGTAAGGTTGACCTCTCCAATCGGCACCAATAATGCGCACCTGTATCACGGCACTATAGTTTTTTAGAAGCTCATACAGAGCTGCCTCGGTGTGATAGACCACCACCTCGTCCACGTAGCGAATCCCTCGCAAAATAGTGAAGCGTTCTTCCAGGGACATAATGGGCTTGTTTTTAGTACTGCGATCTAGGCTTGGATCTGATTGCAAGCCCACAATGAGGTACTCACAGACCTGTTTGCATTCCTCGAACATAAGTACATGCCCTGCGTGGCACAGGTCAAATGCGCCACAAGTAAAGCCAACCTTGTAGGGTGCCATGCCATCCTCCAGTACTGGTTTCTGGGTAGACCTTAGCAAACGGTGGGAATATGGGAAGGGTCTTTCAAAGACGCCGGTACAAGGCTTTAAAAATGACCTTCTGGAACTCTGCCAGTGTTTCATTCTCGATAACAAAACATTCCTTCCTGGTGATATCAATAAATGCAATCCGTGTGCCATAGATGAGCTGGATGGCATTTTGCGTGAAATGCTCCTTGTCTCCTCCTAGGAACTTAACAAAGCGCTCAAGGCGAGGACGCTTCCGACTTCCTGAATGAACGTTGCTAATTACTTGTCGTTCAATTTTTTTGCGATCGCGCATTGTACGATAGTCTTTTGGTAAGTAGCTGTTTACTTCATCAAGATTTCGCTCAGAGGTGTATCGGAAGAACGTATCGCCTTTTTTTGTATGCTGCAGTACGTCTGCAAAAATCTCCGTAATACCCTTTGTTCCTGTCAGATACCGTACGTGAGCAAACGTTGGATCGGCTTTCTGCGCAGAGCGTGCGGTCTGCGCTACGGTGGACGTCGTTTCAGCAAACAGCGATACCAGTGTTTCTGTACCTTTGCTGCGGAAGGTTGTACGCTTTCCATTCTTGTGAGATTCCAAGATACCGCGCGCATGCAATGCGCGGACTGCGCGGTACGCTGCTGGTCGATGGATGTGTGCGGTACGCACTACAGAACTCATACTCAAGGCATCACCTGATTCGAGGGCGCGGATCACCTCGGCACTTCCTTTTGGTAAGCCGAGACGACTGCATATAACGGAAAGAGGTATTGGACGCGTCATGCCACAATTGTACACCAAATGGTACAAATTATGGCTCATACGTGCGTGCTTCCCCGGATCGCGCTAGGATGCCGGCAGTGATCTTTGACAGAAAGGTGTCTCATGAAAGACCGACAGAAAGCAAGTCCATTTGTGGTGGTTTCGACGCCGCACATGCACGATATGGCTGCACGGTGCTGCGCGCTCATCGAAAGGAATCATGGCGAACTATTCCCCCACCACCGGATACCGTACAAGGTGTTCTCGAATGGGGAGGTGTTGCCGTTGATTCCTGAAACACTGCGACGGCAGCGCGTGTTCCTGTTCCATGCCATGCAACATCCAACACCAAACGATGCACTCGTGCGGATGTTGGTATTGAATGATGCGCTGGCGCGGGCGTCTGTAGAAAGTATTGCACCGGTGCTTCCATTCATATCGTACTTACGACAGGATCGGAAGCACAAGCCGCGCATGCCGATATCAGGGCGCCTGATTGCAGACCTGATTGAAACGAATGCGAAAGTAGAGCGCATCATCACAGCCGACATGCATGCCGACCAAGCGCAAGGATTTTTCAACATACCCGTTGATAATCTGACCTGCTTGAAACTGCTCGCCGAAGATGGACAACAGCGACTCGGTCCCCATTTTTCTGATGTGGTGGTTGTGTCCCCCGATTTCGGTGGTGCGGTTCGCGCGCGTTCCGTGGCGAAACGGCTCAAGGTTCCCGTTGCGATTTTTGAGAAACGTCGCGACGAAGAAGGTGTTGCAAATGTCGATTTCCTAATTGGCGAGTCAGTCGCTGGGAAAAGGGTGATTGTGTGCGATGACATCATCGACACGGGCGGCACGATAGACGCGACTGCGACCGCTCTTATGAGGCGCGGTGCGGTGAGTGTTGAAGTGTGGGCAACGCACGGCATACTGAGTGGCAATGCTACGCAGCGTTTTGCAAAAAGTGGGCATCGCGTTGTGTGCACTGACTCTATTCCACGTGACGAAGACTTCCTTGCTGAGCATGCCAAGTGGCTTAGTGTGGTTTCGATGGACACGCTTCTCGCAGAGGCTGTCTATCAAGCATCGCTCGTTGGTGGCAGTGTGAGCCAACTCTTCTAGAAAGTGGAGACTGCAGATGAACTTAAAAACGTACATTGAACGTGCTGAAGACTTCCCGAAACCTGGCATCGTGTTTCGCGACGTATCACCACTCCTTTCACAACCGGACGTACTTGCTCATGTGGTAGATACCATTGCGGCGCGGTGGAAAGGGTCTGTTGATGTAGTGGCGGCACTTGATGCGCGGGGTTTTCTGTTTGGTACGCCGGTCTCGTGTGCACTGCGGCTCCCGTTCGTCATGATTCGCAAGAAAGGCAAGTTGCCTGGGAAGACTCTCGCACACACGTACGCACTTGAGTACGGTACGGACACGATTGAAATGAAACCATCTCTGGTGCCACAAGGTGCGCGCGTGCTCGTGATTGATGATCTCTTGGCAACAGGTGGAACTGCTGCTGCGGCGTGTGCACTTATTGAAGCGTCAGGTGGTCGGGTTGCTGGGTGCGCGTTTGTGGTGGAGCTGGATGGTCTTAATGGACGCTCCAAACTTGCTCCACACGACATCCAGTCACTTACTGTCTTTAGCGACAAGGAGTAACCTGATGTCATCAATTCGTTGTGCTGACATGGTGGTGTGCCTTGGTGAAACACTCGTATTAATCGAGCGTCTCTCCGCCCCATGCGGACTCGCGCTTCCCGGTGGGAAATGCGAACCAGGAGAAACGACCACAGAGACCATATGTCGTGAACTCAAAGAGGAGACAGGACTCACGGCATGCATCGAAGGAATCGTAGGAACGTTTGATGCCGAAGGTCGCGACCCCCGTGGCCCCTACGTGACGGATGTGTACTACGGCAGTGCGTATGGTGTGGTTTACGAAGAGACATATAAGACACGCGTTGTCTTGCTTCCTGTGCGTTGCGTGAAACAAGAACAAGCGCGTTTCGTGCTCGACCACTACTCCATCATCGAGCAGTATCTGAGACTTGTGAAACGCTTGTAATGAGCCAAAAAATGGAACCCCGGCACTGAGTGCCGGGGTTCTCTCACATCCCGTTGCGCACGAAACCCGTGTTGCTATAGTGCACCAAGTTTAGCTCGTTATCTCGAAAGGAATGACTAATGAACTCTGCTACGCTTAAGGCTCTCTCCCCACTTGATGGGCGGTACCAGAAGTATGGCGCAGCGCTGGCGCCACATTTTAGTGAAGAGGCACTTATGTACCACCGTGTCACGGTGATGGTTGCGTGGCTGCGCTTTTTGGCCAACGACCAGCGATTCCCCGTGCGCTCACTTACTGCACACGAGATGGAAAGCCTTGATGATTTGGTTCGCCAGTTCAAGATGGGCAAAGGTGCCATAAGCATCAAGGCTATCGAGACTACCGGATGGCGCGGGCACCCGCGAACCAACCATGACGTCAAGGCGTGTGAAATATACATCCGCCAGCATTTGCTAGATATCGGCGCGGCAGATCTTGTTGAGTGGGTACATTTCGGACGCACATCGGAGGATGTGAACAATGTGGCATACGGGCTCATGCTCGCTGGGGCACTCTCTGAAGTTGTACTGCCGAGCCTTGAAAGAATTCGAAGCGTACTTGAGGTATATGCACAACGGTACGCAGCACTCCCCATGCTTTCGCGCACCCACGGGCAGCCAGCCACGCCTACGACGCTGGGTAAGGAGTTTTTAGTTTTCGAAAGAAGGCTTGCCCGGCAGATGGCTGATCTCAGATCCCAGCCAATTCTCATCAAGATGAACGGCGCGAGTGGAAACTACGCAGCGGATTATGTGGTTTTTCCCGGTATTGATTGGCAGGATGTTTCGCTTGCTTTCTGCGCTCAGGTTGCCAGCTCGGCAGCCTGGAGATTTGAGACAAATCTCATTACCACGCAGATTGAGCCGCATGACACCTACGCAGAATTGTTCGCGCCAATCATGCGTGCAAACACGATACTCATCGATATGTGTCAGGACCTGTGGCGCTACATCAGTGATGATTGGATTGTGCAGCGAATGGAGAAAGATGAAACAGGCTCGTCGACGATGCCGCACAAAGTAAACCCCATCAATTTCGAAAACGGTGAGGGAAATCTAGGACTAGCAAATGCACTCTTCGAGTTCTTCTCGCGGAAGCTTCCTATATCTCGACTGCAGCGCGATCTATCTGACTCCACGGTAGAAAGAAATTTTGGCGTTGCATTTGGATATGCGCTTGTTGCGTACGAAAATATCGTCACTGGTCTGTCCAAGATCATGGCGCACGAGCAACTCATGCGTACTGTGCTGCGTAATCATCCGGAAGTAATTACGGAGGCGTACCAGATGATACTGCGCAGTGTGGGGTACCCAGACCCATATGGGGTGCTCAAACGTGTTTCGCGAGGAGCGAAGATGACTCTTGAGGATCTGCATGCATTCGTGCACTCGCTCGATTCAACGCTGGTGAGTGATGAGGTGAAGGCGCGCATGCTCGCAATTACCCCAGAGAATTACGTGGGCATTGCTCAACAATTGGTGCGATAAACGCTACCTACGAACCCCGGCACTGAGTGCCGGGGTTCTCATAGTTAGTCCCGCTGTCGATACTGAAGTGCTTCCAGCATGTGCTCCGGCTCAATCGTCACGGCGTGTGCGAGGTCTGCAATCGTCCGCGCAAGTTTAATGGTGCGGTGGTAGCCGCGTGAAGATAGGCGAAGTTTCCGTGTTGCGTCGACGAGAACACGTTCGGCGTTCGCTGATAGTTGAGCGAGAGATTCTATGTCACGTGCTTTCATGGATGCGTTGGTTGCCGCATGAGTTACCGTGGAGAAGCGAGTGTGTTGCATATTACGCGCCTGGATGATGCGTGCGCGTGCACTGGCCGTCTCGTGTGGAGCTACTCTTTTGGTGTGTACTGACAGAGCCTCAGGTGCAATTTCTCCGACATGGACCCACATGTCGATTCGGTCTGCAATCGGTCCAGAAATTTTCTTGCGATACTTTTCAATCGCGACAGGCATACAGGTGCAACGATTCGAACCAGCAAAACCGCAAGGACACGGATTAAGTGCGGCGACTAACATGAAGCGTGCCGGAAACACGTGTGACGCTTTGGCGCGCGACACTGACACGACGCGGTCTTCCAGCGGTTCTCGCAAGGCGTTGATGACATCGCGGTGGAATTCAGGGAATTCGTCGAGAAAGAGAACACCGCGATGAGCGAGGGTGACCTCTCCTGGCCGAGGGACGGCACCACCACCAATGATGGCAGCGTATGAGGATGTGTGATGCGGCGATCGAAAAGGTGGGTGGCGTTGTACGGTGCCATTGAGTATGCCTGCTACTGAATGGATGGTGGTCACTTCCAGCATGTCGTCGTGCGTCAGTGGTGGCAGGAGTGATGCCAGTGCGCGGGCGAGCATGGTCTTCCCTGTTCCCGGTGGCCCATAAAAGGCGATGTTGTGTTCTCCTGCTGCAGCGATTTCAAGTGCACGTTTAGCGCCCTCTTGGCCCCGGATCTCGTCGAGAAGTGCTAGATGCTCGTTTGAATCTGGTGTTGGTGCACAAACGCGTGATGACAGAAGAAACTCAGTAGGTTTGGTGAGGTGCAGTACAACGTCTCGTAGTGTTGCGGCTGGGCGTACCGTGAGTCCTTCAACTAATGCTGCTTCGTCAGCATTACCTTCGGGTAACACAATCTCTTTGAAGCCTGCGCGCTTTGCAGCTTGGGCGAGCGACAGCGCCCCAGAAATGGTGCGCAGACTGCCATCCAGGGCAAGTTCGCCGGCAAACAGTACGTGATCAGCGCTGAAGGTCACTTCTTCTGCTGCGCGGAGGTATGCGAGCGCCATTGGTAGATCGAATGCCGCACCTTCCTTTTTAAGCGCAGCCGGAGCAAGAGAGATCACAATTTTGAGATTGCTATGCTTTGGAGATTTGTAGCCACTATTCTTTATGGCTGAGGCCACACGATCACGCGATTCTTCCACCGCCTTGTCGGGAAGTCCAACCACATTAAATTGATGTAATCCTTTTCCAACGTCGGCTTCAACATGCACAATGTGCGCCGCAGGGAGTGCTGGTTGAGCGCCAAAGATTCGCGCAAAACTCATGCCCCCTAGTCTACCGTTCAATACCGCGACCCCGCGCTTTGTGCATGGCACGTGGGGAAAACAAAAAGCACCTCACTCTGCGAGGTGCTTTTTGTTTTTCTAGGTTTACTATGCGTGCGCAACACACGTGCGTGCAGCAGGGTTTGCCATGAGTCGATCTTCAGCTATTTCCTCGCCGCCTACTTCACACATGCCGAAGGTCCCCTCTTCTATTTTCTGGAGTGCGTGTAGTACATTTTTGTATCGTGCTTCGAGCTCTTCAACAATCGCGCTGTTGGTGCCGAGCTCTTCCATAGTGTCAGCGGTAACGTTTATATCTGCACCTTCTGATGCATTCGAGACTGCACTCCCCGTCCAGTTCCCTGTTTCTGCATCAAAACGGCCATGCTCAGTGAGCTCGGCTTCCAAGGTGGCCTTCTCAGCCTGAAGTTTTTCTTTTATGAGTGTGGTGTTCATGCCGCCATGATACCAACAACAGCGAGCCACGCAACTTGACTAGAGGCGTCGTTCGGCACGCAGGCGAGCCAATATTTCAACAAATGAGTTCGGACTTTCGGCGAATATAAGGATGTCTCTGGTGGGAAACGCATATAGGAAACGCACAGTGCCACGTGCGTCACGCAAAATGCGCACGTCGTAGTTTTGTACGATAACGTCTTCAAATGCGCGAGGGACACTCTTACCTTCGGCATTGATTACTTGTGCTGGAATGGCAGTAAAGATGGGCGCGAGCTCGTCGTTGATACTCTTTTCCCACTCAATCATGCCAGCGAACGCGCGTTCGTACACTAACACGGGTACCACCAACACCGGCACATTTTCATCGAGCGCGTGTACCCCAAAGAAGAACTCCTCAGATAATGCTCGCACCAGGCTCTCTGGTGGCTCCGCCCCTATTGAGCGCAAAAACTCTTCTGTGGATGCTGGTCGCTGGATTGTTTCACCCACTTCATTTGGTGCCGAAATAAGTGGTGCGATACGTGCTATGGCACCAAGGGTGAGGGCTATTTGGTTTCGAGCCAAGGCGAGCTGTTGGCGAGCTTCGCTGGCCAACCGACCCTGTACCAAGGGAAATGCGAGTGTCTGTTCGGAAAACATGATTGATGGGAGTGGTGGTGGGACATTGGTTTGCCTCTGTCCTGCCACAAAAAACATGGCGGCAAAAGCAAGGATGCCTAGAAATATAAACGTGGCGGCTATTAGTACTACACGGGCAACGGGCTTTCCTGCGCTTTTGTGGGCAGGTGGCGGTGCTACTTGGTCGCGTTTCTGACGCTTCTCTTCCTCAAGCGCAGTTGCTTTTATGAGGGACATTTTGTTGTCATCAACAAGACCCTGGAGGTCGTCCTTCAGGGTGTGCAGTGCACGCATGTCGAATGGTTTTTCATCGACAGCATTTAACAGAGAAACTTCTTCTGCTGACGGCATCACGTTCACCATGCCAGCCTTCTCAGTGTCCGCAAGCGGTGTTGCGCGTGGTTTGCGCTCGTGCGGTTCCGCATCAAGTTTCACTTTCGTTTCTTCGTGCTTCTCGAGCTGCTCTTTAGTGTCTCGAGGTGCGAATACGTTCTCGAACTGCGGTTTCACCACCGGCTTTTCTGGTGCGTTTGGGCGAGCAGGTATTTTAATCTCCTCAAGGATGCGAGTAACGTCATCGTTGAGGTTTCCCGTATTGCGGGCAAGTTCGTCTGCAGAGGGTGCGGGTGCACCTTGGGGTATGGGTCGAGGACTAGGCTCTGTCGCCTTGATTACCACCTTCTCGTCTTGGCTGTTCTCCTCTGGCATGGTTCATCGGCGCTGATGGTTTCAATCCTTTTCGTTCTGCAAAACCTGGATCAGCGGCTTTGATTGACAGATTATACCTTCCTTTCTCATCAATCTCTTTTAGTATAACAGGCACCTTCTCACCAAGTGATACAGCGTCAGAGACTTTATCGAATCTGAATGGGGACATTTCTGAGATGTGCACCAGTCCTTCCGTGTTGGGGCCAATTTTGACGAACGCGCCGAAATCCATCAGGCGGGTGACTTCCCCTTCAAACCGTTCTCCTACCTCGTACTCACGCGTGAGGTCATAAATCTCTTTGTGCGCAGCCTCTGCGGTGCCGTTCTTGCCGGTGATGAAAATGGTGCCATCATCATCAATCGAAATCTCTTCGACGCCGGTACGGTCCTTGATCCCATTGATCATCTTTCCTCCAGGGCCAATAACGAGGCCGATTTGGTCTACCGCAACTTTCATGGTAATTATCTTTGGTGCGCGTGGATTTATGTCTGCGCGTGGAAGTGCAATTGCCCCTTTGATCACCTCGAGAATTTCTAGGCGTGCTTTCTTTGCTTGCGTAAACGCTTCTGCCAAGACAGCAAGGGGTACCCCTTCTACTTTCACGTCCATTTGTACACCAGTGACGCCGTCGCGTGTGCCTGCCACTTTAAAGTCCATATCTCCGTGATGATCTTCCGGGCCTTGAATGTCGGTGAACACTTTGTAGATACCCTTTTTGGCGTCGGACATCATGCCCATCGCAATCCCTGCAACTGGTTTCTTTATGGGAACGCCAGCATCCATGAGTGCCACAGTGCCCGCGCACACCGTACCCATTGATGTTGAGCCGTTGCTAGCCAGACACTCAGAGACGATGCGGATAGTGTATGGGAACTCGCTCTTAGATGGGATAACTGCACGCAATGCCTTTTCTGCCAGTGCGCCGTGTCCAATCATGCGACGGTTTGTTCCTCCCACACGCCCCGTCTCTCCGACAGAGAATGGGGGAAAGTTGTAGTGGAGCATAAAGCGCTTTTTGCCGTTCTGCTGCTCCATGGTGTCGATAAGCTGTGCCTGATCGGGTCCACCAAGCGTCACGATACCAAGTACGTGTGTTGCGCCTCGGTAGAAAAGTCCGGTTCCATGCAGCATGGGCGAGATGCCACCTGCTTGAGCAAACAAGGGGCGAATTTCATCAAAGCGACGACCGTCGACGCGCTTCCCTTTCTCAATGGCAAGCGTGTGTACGTATTCGTCCATGTGGTGTTCGAAGTACCCGTCGAGCTTCTTCGGGTCAATGTCGGGCACTTGCTCTGCAGCATGTGCCATCCACTCACCTTTTAGAATTCCGAAGTCTTCCTTCTGAAGAAGGTGATTCTTTTCCTCAATGCGTTTCATGACTTGTGCGGCAAAAATCGGTGCGAGGCGTTCGTCATCGGTCATGGCAGGAACAAATGAAAACTTTTCTACGCCACCTTCTGCCACAATCTTCTGCTGCCATGCCTGAATTTTCTCGATCTCCTCTGACGCGCGCGCAAGGGCTTTGTTGAGGACATCCTCACTTACTTCACTGGCACCCACCTCAATCATATTAATGAGGCCATCCTTACCACAGGCGGTGAGGTCGAGCGTTGCTTTTGGTGTTCCATCCTCATTTCGCTCGGTGTATGTTGGGTTCACGATGAACTGGTCACTCCCCTCGACGAGGCCAATGCGTATCGAAGACACCGGTCCATTAAAAGGAATGTGCGACGTTGAGAGAGCGAGCGATGCTGCGGTCACAGCCAAGATATCAGTATCGTACTCTTCAAGAGAGAGGACGGTGAGAATAACCTGTACGTCGCGCTTGAGGCCTTTTGGAAAGAGTGGGCGGATAGTTCTATCAACAATGCGGCCAGAGAGGACCGCTTCATCTGACGGTTTGCCTTCCCGGCGCATAAAGCGAGAGCCTAAAATGGCCCCAGTTGCATAGAAGCGCTCTTCGTATTCGACAGAGAGTGGAAAATAGTCGAGCTGCGATTCTTTTGAACCCATGACGGCAGTTGCCAGGACAGCAGAGTTGCCGTATCGCACCAAAACGGATCCATGTGCCTGGTCAGCCCAGTTATTAAATTCTGCAGAAAGGGTCTTCCCTGCTACCTCCAATTCGTACACTTTCTTTTCCAACATGGTATGTGTTTAAAAAGTGTGACTCCCAGATTTCAGTATTCGTACCCTCAAGGGGTGCAAATGCTGCGTATCTGACAGTCACGCCAGTAATACGGCTACTGTAGCAGAAAAAAAGAGGCGGTGGTATGGTGCACGCTAGTGCAATCTGCTGAAAGAGGTCTGCATGTGGAAGAAAGAAGCACTTCTCTTTGTCGCGGTCATGGGGATTATCATGACGGCAGCCGGCATAGCATCACTGATTCCAAAGCCGGTACAGGCGCAGGCTAATCCGGACCTGCTGGTTTACGTGGGGAAAACACCTATCGGTGACACACAGGAATTCCTGTATCAGTATAGGGGGCGAAATGGGACGATGTGCGTTACTCTTGTAACAGAGCGAGTGGTGAAGACCGCTCAGCATATTTCCTGCGTGCGCAACTAAGTGCATGCATGCCGCCGCCTCTTCGAGGCGGCGGCTCTGTGTATACTGGGGCCATGATGCAGCTATTTTTTGTACATGGAGGAGATTCCTTAAAGCCGGGAGAAAACTTTTTTAGCCACTGGGAATCGGATGCGGTATGGAAAGTGTCGGACCCGTTTGTGGCGGGGCCCATGCGCAAGAAATGGAAGGACGATGTATGTGAAAAATTGGCACCCCTAGTGCTCTGTGCTGCACCGCGTTTTCCTAATGACATGGACGCTCACTATGGTCAGTGGAAATGGTGGTTCGATAAGCATGTGCCTTTTATGAAAGATGGCGTGGTTCTGATCGGACATTCATTGGGAGGTAACTTTCTCGGCAAGTATCTCGCGGAGAACAAGCTTCCTATTCGCGTGGGGCAGCTTCACTTGGTGGCACCGGCGTGGAGTGAAGGTGATTTCACTATGCCTGAAAGCTTGGAATTGATTGAGAATCAAGTAGGGCGAGTGCACATCTACCACTCTAGCAATGATGCGATAGTGCCGATTTCTCAGGGAGAACAGTTCGCCGCCGCCCTCCCTTCAGCGGAATTCGTTCGTTTTTCTGATAGAAATCACTTTTTCGCACAGGCAGAGTTTCCAGAATTACTCGAGCGAATTCAACGGTAAGCAGCAAAAAAGCCGCACAACGTGCGGCTTTTTTCTACCAGTCAGTTGGTGAATCAGGTGCTGGTTCTACAAAGGAGTCTTCTGCAGGCACTTCCTCCTTCTGTTCACGTCCTTTTCGGGAGAATCGTGGTGCACGGTAGTTAAGCAGATAGCGGCGTGGATCCTTGTCCATATCAATAAAATCGTTCGCGGCCTCTTTCAATTTAGAAGATGAGGAACGCCCAAATGAAATGACTTCAACTTGGCAGCCTTCGTTAATCTTTAGATACTCAACGAGCGGTACGAAGTCGCCGTCACCTGTTGCAAGAATAATCGCATCTAGTTTTGGTGCCGCAGAGACTGCGTCAATGGCCAGGCCCACGTCCCAGTCGGCTTTCTTAGCGCCACCAAAGAAAATCTGCAACGGTTTGGTTCGGATCTCGATGCCCACTTTCTGCAATGCTTCAAAAAAAGGCTTTTCGTCACCTGATTCAGTGTCTACGACGTAGGCACGTGCTCGGATGAGCTGGCGGCCGGCTACAGCATCTTTGAGGACGCTGCCAAAGTTCACTTTTGCATGGTAGAGGTTTCGAGCACTGTGGTACAGGTTTTGCGTATCAATGAATACGGCCACACGCTGGCCGGGGTGTTTTATAACGTTCATAACGTAATGTAGTAGGGCTCCGCAGTGCCCTAACAAGTATAGGTAATCTAAATAAAAAAAGGAGAAAAGTGGAGAAATGAACCAAGGGCGACGGCTGCGGGCCGACGACTATTTCTTGAGTCCGAGTTTCTTGACGAGCGCGTTGTATGAGCGCTTGTCGTTCTTTTCGAGGTACTTCAAATGCCGACGGCGGTCAGCAACGAGGCCCAAAAGACCGCGACGTGAGTGCTTATCCTTGTGGTTTTTCTTCAAATGGTCAGAAAGCTCGTCTATGCGGCGAGAAAGGACGGCTACCTGAACTTCAGGTGAACCAGTGTCCTCGTCGTGGCGACGGGTTTTCTTCATTTCGTTGACTTTCTTCTGCTTCGTCAGCATGATGCAAGTATAGCACAGCTGTTTGTGATTTGCAAGCCCGCACGCCTGAGCCGGGAGGGTGCCCTAGGGTCTACGGTTGGGCCCCGCAGGTACGTACCACTAGAATCCTATAAAACCCTTATTGTTAAAAGGTTTTATAGATACTTACCTGTCAGACCACACCGCAAGTATGTTCCCGCTTGGATCACTGAAGTGGAAGCGCTTCCCACCAGGGAAGCTAAAAATACCCTGGGTGATGGTCCCGCCCGCCCTTTGAACCGATTGAAGGCTCGCTTCAAGGTTATCTGAGTAGAGAATGGGCAAGGTTGTTCCTGGGACTGGATCGCCTATTTCGAACCCGCCTTCAACGCATTCCCCAGCAAATGCACTATATCGTGTACCAAAATCGGTCCACTGCCAGCCAAAACTGTCAGAATAGAACTTCTTCACCACGGCCAAGTCTTTAGCCAAAAATTCAATATACTGAATTTGGTGATGGGTTTTCACTACCAAAATATAGCATGCACAGTGGGGAGCTCAGTCACGCTGCGGAAATATTGTGCGACGCAGCGTGGTATCCTTTTTTCATGGCAGGCAAATCCCCTATTGATGAGTACAAGCAGCAGTTTTTGGAGTATGTAGAGATTGAGCGAGGCCGTTCGGTGAAAACGGTGGAAAACTATGATCGCTACCTTACGCGCTTCTTTGAGCAGGCCAAAGTACGACGTCCTGAAGATATCGCACACAGTACAGTGCGCGAGTTCCGCATATGGCTAAACCGCCAAGATGGTACTGCAGGAAATCTGAAGAAACGCACTCAAAACTACTATCTCATTGCCTTGCGCGCTTTCTTGAAGTACTTACGAAAACACAACATTAAGACCCTTCAGCCTGAAACAATTGAATTAGCAAAACTTCCCGATCGAGAAATCGACATGATAAGTGAGTCGGACCTCGCGCGCCTGTTGAAGGCTCCTGAAGGAAGTTCGCTTCCCGCACTGCGGGATAGAGCCATTCTTGAGACACTCTTTTCCACGGGACTGCGCGTCTCTGAACTAACTTCTCTTAATCAAGACATTGATCTATCGCGGGATGAATTGACGGTGCGCGGAAAAGGGGAAAAGCTCCGCGTAGTGTTCTTCTCCCCCACCGCCAAGGAAGCTATAGCAGCCTACCTCAAAGTACGAGATGATTTCGACGAGGCACTGTTCATTCAGTATGGGAAAAATGCAACGGCGAGCAAGGAGAGGCGCATTACCAGCCGCTCGGTAGAGCGCATGGTTAAAAAATACGCCATCAAAGCCGGCATAACAAAGAAAGTTACCCCGCACGTAGTGCGACATAGTTTTGCCACCGACTTGCTGCAAAACGGCGCGGATATTCGCAGTGTGCAGGCCCTTTTGGGGCATGCCAGTATCAATACCACACAGATTTACACACACGTAACAGACAAGCATCTACGTGAGATACACCAGAAGTTTCACGGTAAGCGACGTTCATAGCATGTGAACAGTGGATGTTGTGTTTTTATGGGCATGACCTACGATACTGAGATGCAACCAAGAACTCCTGAAGATATTAAATCAACAATGGTGCTGTTTGCCTTAAAACACCCACTCGGAGTTATTGCTACCAGTTCGTCCGCAAATTACCCGTCTGCATCGTGGGTGTATGTCTTCGCACATGACGATTTTACTTTCTATATTGGGACGCGCACGACAACGCAGAAGTTTCACGATATTGAAGAAAACTCGGCGGTCTCTGTCGCCCTAGCAGATGCAGAAACGCTAGAAACGCTACAGCTCCGCGGTGAAGCAGAGGCGGTCGCGGACCCTATCCAGGTACGCCAATTGCTAGAATCTTTGCGCGAAACATTCGCTAAGGAACGTAAGGGGTGGATGTCTCCAGCGGATCGCGATACGCACGGCCTCTTCAACATCGATGTTTCGCGCTGGGTTCCTCCCGTATCGCAAATGCGAGAAGGTACGTACGTTTTTTACAAGATTACACCCGCGTGGGCGCGATACAGACGTTACGATGCCGATTGGAAGGAGGGAAAGGACTACACTGAGTACGAGGTGCAAACGTAGAAACTGGCCCGGTCACCCTCCCTATGCCTAGGTACAGTTCTTGAAACGGCCCAACCTCGTGGTTGGGCCGTTGTGGTAGCATGCGTGCATGCGCATTGTTTCATGGAACGTAAACGGGATTCGGAGTGTCCACAATAAGAATTTGTTTATTCCCATGCTGGAAACACTGAAACCTGATATTTTGTGCCTACAAGAGACTAAAGCGGAGCAGGGACAGGCAGTCATTGACCTTCCCGACTACCAAGAGTATTGGAATTCAGCCAAAAAGAAGGGGTACAGCGGCACCGCTATCTTTAGCAAGGTGAAACCACTGGCTGTCCATATTGGCTTTGACCCCGCGCTCACCAAGAAATATGAACTAATCGACGGATACGGCGATCTCACAAGTGAAGGTAGGGTTATTACCCTGGAATTCGAGCAGTTTTACGTCGTGAACTGCTACACGCCAAATTCAAAAGGTGACCTATCGCGCCTCCCTATGCGGCACAAGCACTGGGACCCTGCCTTTTTGGAGCACTGTGAAACGCTGGCAAAAAAGAAAGAAGTCGTTTTTTGCGGTGATTTAAACGTGGCGCACACTGCAGATGACCTAGCCAACCCTAAAGAGAACGAAGGCGAACATGGTTTTACACAAGAAGAACGTGAGGGTGTGGACAACATAATCACTGCAGGTTTCGTCGACACGCTCCGCATGTTCACAGCAGGTAAAGGACATTACACATGGTGGACACCCTGGCGCAATGCGCGCGAGCGAAATGTAGGATGGCGCATAGATTACGTATTTGTAAGTGCAAGCATGGCTGCAAAGGTGAAAAGTGCATCCATTCATGCAAATATACTTGGGTCTGATCACTGCCCTGTATCTGTTGATATTGGATAAAGGACACCCCTCAATACTGTGTACCGGGGAGAGGTGTGGAGTTGTCCACAGGTGTGTTGCAAATGTCCTTTACATGTTTGTGTAAAGGACAGATACTACATGAAGAAATTGTTCATTACACATAAGCATCCAATCTGTGTGCCGAGGATCACACAGACACAATACATAAACAATTTACCTCCAACAAAAAACGTAATAGTAGGAGCGAAAACATAAGAAGCCGAGACTTCTAAAAAGTAACTCTGATTGGAATAAAGGGTATTAATTGAAAAATTGTGAAAAAGGATGCGTCTGAAAGGTCGCTTCGCAGGTATATAGAAAACCGCGAAGCGGCTTTTGTTTTTGTATTTCTATGGTATGGTGTTTTGAGCGCAAAACAATCCTAACCAGGAGGTGGCATGACTGTGCGTTATCACGCCAGCTTCTGGCGAACTATACGGTATGCGCATGTGTGTATACCGACCATCAAGAAGGAAAATTTCACCATACTTGGTACCCCTGAGATACTGCTCGTTCTGGATAAGGCGGACAAATCGCCACGTGAACCGTGGTGGCGCATCCCTGGAGGAAGTATCGAAGATGGTGAAACACCCTTCGCGGCAATGCGCCGTGAATTTGGTGAGGAAACCGGATGTTCTGTTCCGAAGACCGATATTCTTCTGCAGAACAATGGTGGCCAGCTAGCGAGCAAGACTCGAGCACTCTTGGTGCTTGGCATTTCACCCCAGAAGCTGAACATCATTGAGGATTTCAAGACCTCTGAGGTGTTTGCGGTCCGGTATTTCCCGATTGACCGTCTGCCCTTTAATGGGAAGGAGACTGGTTCTGAAGGGTGCCGCCTAGACCGCTTTACCTACGAGCTCTTTGTGGCTTGCATTCGGCGGAACTGGAGCTCGTTGCACCATCAAGGCATTGTTTCGTCCTTCAAATCGGTTTTATAGAAACCCCGCACTTGTGCGGGGTTTAGCTATGTCACATGGTGTTTCTTTCTTAGTGCAGCCACCTCTTTCTCGTCCTCTTCAGATCGCCGCTCCTTCCCTGCCTCGCCTAATGCACTCAACTCATTTTCAGGCAACGCAAGGAGCTGCAAAGCCCTCTCTTCGAGATACTCTTCGGAATTTTTTGCCGGGTCATCGAGGACTTCTTCGAGTAGTGCATGTAAAACCCAACCGAGTCGTCTGCTCGGCTTCTCTCCCCCTATGGTCATGATGCGGTTACCATCGATTTTAAGCATGCTAACAGATATTGGATCCCGCAGCGCTTCTTCTACCATCGAAATGTATTTTCGGAGTCTAAAAGGCTGCTCCTTTGGCCTACCGGTACCTATGCGATCGCATATACGCAGGTTTAAAAGGTCCCAAATGCGTCCTTCCCCAACGTTGGCAATGGTACGCCGAACCGCAGAGAGGCTAATCTCGTCCGGATCTGAGAAAAACATGTGCCAGCGAATCAGGGTGACTACCTCATCTGTTATTTCCTTAGAGAAATGTAGGTTCTGGAGTATTTTTTTTGCCATCTTGGCTCCTACCACTTCATGACCATGGAAAGACCAATCGTTCTTTTTCGCATCATGTGCACGTGTTCGTGGTTTACCTATGTCGTGCAATAGAGCTGCCAGTCGCACTGGGAGCGGCCATTTCTTGTCTGCGGCGTGTTGGAGGCTCCTGAGAAGGTGTTCGAACACGTCAAATGCGTGGGCTTGGTTTTGTGAACACCCAATCCCCTCTTCGAGTTCTGGAATAATATGTGCCAACAGCCCGACCTTCTGTGCAATATACAGCGCCTGCATGGGGCTGTCTGTATTCAATATTTTTACAAATTCATCACGGATGCGTTCTCGTGAGATCTTGGAAAGATGAGCCGAGTTTGCGGCGATTCCTTCTAACGTTGCATTTTCTATAGTGAATCCGAGTTCTGCAGAAAGTCGGACGGCGCGCATCATGCGCAACGCATCTTCAGCGAACCGGCCACTTGGGTCCCCCACCGTGCGTAGCATCTTACGCCCAATGTCTTCAATTCCCTGATGGAGGTCAACCAGCTCCTCCTTGAGAGGTTCGTATGCAATCGCGTTTATCGTGAAATCTCTGCGACGCAGGTCTTCGATGATGGTGTCTGCAAAGCGCACTTCGTCTGGTCTGCGTGCGTCGCTGTACTTGCCCTCCTCTCTATAGGGGGTTACCTCCACTATCGCCAGTGTTGCATCGGTAGAGTCTGTTTTAATCCCAACGGTGCCAAAAGTGTTCTCGTAGAATGATTCGGGAAAAATTGCCTGAATTTTTTCTGGCGTGGCATTGGTGGTGAGGTCCCAGTCTTTTGGGCATTTATCAATGAGGAGGTCTCTGACGCACCCGCCAATGAGGTAGGCTTCAAACCCAGCGTCTGTGAGCTGGGTCGCCACATGGAGTACTTCTCTTGGTACGTTGAGCTTACGCATGGCAGCATTGTAGTACTTTTGTTGTACTTGGGCGACATAAAGCGTATCATGTCGGCACGCTCCCGTGGTGAAATGGATATCACGACTGACTTCGGATCAGTTATTCCAGGTTCGAGTCCTGGCGGGAGCACAAAACGAAGACACGGATGCGCAGCATTCAGCGTCTTTGACTTTCTAGCCGCGACCAGGGCTCGAAAAGCGATGCCCGAATGAATACCGAGCATGGAGAGGTAGCAAACGAGCCAGCCCGGGTAGGAACCACTTCCCTTTGCAATGACTCTTACAAAACTAAAGCTGCCTAGAAGGCAGCTTTAGTTTTGGCAGTGCGGGCAGGGAGAATCGAACTCCCGACTCATCCTTGGCAAGGACGTGTTATACCACTTAACCATGCCCGCAGCCCCCGCATATTCTCACACTATGCGGAGCTGTTCAACTGTACTCGAGTGCAGAACCCTCTCAAACGCGCGAGGTAGGACGTTTAGAGAGATGGGTTTCCCTGGTGAGCATCTTTGAAGAAGGTCGGGGCAAACAAGGTGGCCAAGGTGATCAGTGTGACCATAATTGGAAACCATTGGTTTGACCGGCATACGTCAAAGGCAAACCATAACCCAAGTAGCAGTGCAAAAGGTAGGAAGAGGGCGAGCGTAAATCGCCAACCGTTACCTCTGAGGAGCTCTGAAAGCAGGTTTATGATGATGAGTGATGTGACGATTTGAGCAATGAGGAATACAGTCCACCATTGAGATGCCCACCCACACTTCCCTGCTGCTTTTGTTGGCACGGTCGCGCCTGCAGCATTCGCGGGTACACCGCAATCCTTTGTAGGCGATGAAAGCACGGCCCTCCCCTCCTTAAGGCCAATGACGCGGTAGGCGTACTGTTCTCCCGCAGAGACGTTCTCGTCCGTGAAAGTAAGCACTGTTCCAGCAACGCTTTCTAGGCGCATAAAGGATTCACCGGTATTGGCGCGTTCGATAGCAAACTCGTTTGCGGTGCCCTTCGGTGCATCCCACGTGAGAGCTACCTTTTCAGGGCTACACGAAACTGAAAGCTCAATCGACGGCAAGGCGCTGACTGTGGGTGTTTCGGTTGGTGCGACAGGCTGAGAAGCTTCAATGATAGGAGCAGTAGGTGTAGCAGTAGGTACAAATGACGGTACTGGCGCAATGGCTACCGTATAGGTCGGTTTCACTGGAGTGACTGGCAGCATCACGGCGAATGTCTGAGTGCTCGCACACCCTGTGCGTGAAAGTACTTCAACAACAACAGGAACGTTGCCGCTGAGTGAGTACCATCCAGGAACGTCAACGTGTACCTTTTGAGTGGTGGTACCTGAGATCCAAACAGACGTATAGTTTGGTGTAAGCGTTATGCCACCTACTGTTGTCCTCAAAATAGTCCCTGGAAGACCATTATGAAAGTAATCGAATGAGTGCAGCTGGCCATCATATACGTAAGGGACAAAACCGGAGATTTCAGACGGGTTGCATTGAATCGTGTTGCTTACTTGGGCATGTGCGGTGTCTACTGGTGCCAGCACAAGTGACATGGCAAAAGAGACGCCGGCAAGCAAAGTAAGTACGTTTTTCGTCGTATACATAGCTATAATTCTGGAGTTTGTAATGGAATCCGGTGGCCGCCCCCTCCCAGTGTGGGTAGGCGCTAGGGTCTTTTATGGTCTTTTGGGACTGAAAAGGCCTATCTTTTGTGCAAGGAGAAAGGTCAACATGAAATGTTGCTTACGTGGTTTTATCATGAGGTGCCACTTGCAGTCAAATGGATATCTTGGCTTAAAATATAGCCATAATCGGGGCGTGAGTTGTCTTTAATGCTATCCACCGCAGTATTGGACGTGTGGATAAACCCTGTGGACATGTGGATTAATCGGACAAAAGGTGTCTTTATTGCGGGCAAGAGTATTATGTTTCTTAGAAACGTTTCATGTGAAATGTCTGGGCACCCATGTTGCAGTGATTTCACGTGAAACGGCCAAACTTGTGGTCGTGCGGTATAATGTCATGACACCGTCAGAGTGCACAATCTATCTATGATTAGCGAAAGACGCAGAACGGGGAACCTTGGGGAGGATCTGGCCTGTGCCTTTCTAATAGCTCGTGGCTACTCGGTCCTTGCGCGGAACTTCAGCATTGCTCGTGGCGAAATAGACATTATTGCCCAGAAGGGTTCGACAATTCACTTTGTTGAAGTTAAAGCGGTTTCACGTGAAATGAACCTTGAGCCCGGAACATCAACAGGGTACAGGCCTGAGGAGCTGGTTCATACTGAGAAAGTGAGGAAAATAAGGGCAGTGGGGGAGTTTTATCTAGTTTCACGTGAAATGGACCATAGAGCTCAAGTTGATGTAGTAGCCGTAGAGATGGAAAAAAGCTCGCTACGGGCCTTCTGCAGGCTTATAGAGCACGTTGAATCGCTATAAAGGACATTTCATAATAGCAATGTCCTTTAGACAAAATAACCACACATGGTATATTTCCTCGACCGGTGCGCAAGAATACGGGGCGTAGTATACCGGTAGTACGTCTGGTTTGGGACCAGATAGACCGAGTTCGATTCTCGGCGCCCCGACACATATTGGTTTTTGGCTCCAGGTGCGTGCCTCGGTCTACATTTTTCATTGCTATTTTTATGTCCGCCCACAGTAATCAACGTAAAGACCTGTCCTGGACCGATCTCCTTAAAGCTGCTCGAGTACTGCTTACGTTTATTACCGAAAACCGTGCTCAAGCCTGGGTGTTGCTTCTCCTTGGCCTCACTTCGGCTCTCTTGGGTGCGGTAGTGCCATATGCGGTTGGTCGTTTTGTTGACGGCCTTATTTCGCTTGGATCTGAAACCCCAGTATCCTGGTACGTACCTCTTTCGCTCTGGTTTCTGGTGACACTTTGCTCGGCGCTCATTGATTGGGTGCTGGGTCTTCGTGCAACAAAACTGGGGAATCATGTGTACGCCACATCCGCACATCGTTGGTATTCATATTTGCTTGGATTGCCGATCAGTTTTCATAAGGAACAAAAAGGCGGCGAAACCTTGAATAAGATCAGTCGCTCAAGTGGTTACGCGTCGCAGCTGGTCGACAACATTCTACTGAACATAGGGCCCCAAATACTCAGCATGGTTATCGGCATCTGCTTCGCGCTGTTTCTTCAGCCGATCCTTGCTGGCGTCATAATTTTTGGCATGGTTGTGTATGCCACTGTTTCTATACGTGCTGCACTTCCGCTAGCGCAATTACAGCTGGCTAACAACAAAGCCTGGCACGAAGCATATGGTGACACCTATGACCTATTGGGAAGTATTCATGCGGTAAAGCAAGCAACGGCCGAAGGCTTTGCCGAACGGAAGATGTATGAAGGTTTCGTCGTAAAGGCTAGTGTGGCCTCGAATACTTCTGAGATGATTTGGGTCAAGATTCGTTTTTTCCAAAGGCTGTCGGTCGTGTTTACGCAACTTGCTGTGTTTGCGGGTTCGGTGTGGTTTGTAACGAGCGGAGACCTCTCAGTCGGTTCTTTGGTGGCGCTTAATGGCTACAGCGCTATGGTGTTTGGCCCTCTCGCCAGTCTCGCCATGAATTGGAATACGATTCAAAATGGACTTACCAATATCTATGAGGTGCAGGGCATACTTAGCCGAGACCAGGAAGTTTATGAGCGCGCCGGTGCGCCCACGGCTCAGGGTGGCGCTGTGGTGTTTGATCATGTGTCATTTGCGTACCCTGACGCACCAGAACGCACTGTTCTAAGAGATGTTTCTTTCTCAATCCACGATGGAGAAACGGTGGCTTTTGTTGGGGAATCAGGAGTTGGAAAGAGTACTGCGATCGAGCTGATGGGAGGGTACTATTTTCCAATGAGTGGGCATGTTCGAGTGGGGAACGTTTCAACGAGCGACGTTTCGCTTCGCCAACTACGAGAGATGATTGCGGTGGTGCCTCAGGAACCTGTACTTTTTAACGACACCGTGCTGAACAATATACGTTTCGGCAGACGCTCAGCGAGCGACGAAGAGGTGGTCGCTGCTGCACAGCAAGCATTTGCCCACGACTTTATCGACTCATTTCCTGAGAAATATGAACAGCTCGTGGGGGAGCGTGGGGTGAAGCTTTCTGTTGGTCAGAAACAACGTATCGCTATTGCGCGAGCTATTCTGCGTAATCCAAAAATTCTTATTTTGGACGAGCCGACATCTGCCCTCGATGCAAAAACAGAGTCCCAAATCACCGCATCATTAGAGCAGCTTATGCAGGGCCGCACCACGATTATCATTGCACACCGCTTGTCTACCGTACGAAAAGCGTCGAACATTGTGGTGTTCGAGGAGGGCACCGTTGCAGAGCAGGGCACACATCAGGAGTTGATTCAGAAAAACGATGGTGTCTACAAGAAATTGTATGAGTACCAAATAGGGCTCCACAGTTAGGGATAACGTGTTATTCTCTGCGCATGTCTGTGCGCTATCTATACCGGGCCAAAGGTGAATCTACACTGCAAGAGGTGCCGGATTTTCGTGAGGGCGTGTGGGTTGAAGTTGTTGCTCCTACGGAAGAAGATATTCAGCTGCTCGTGAGGGAGCGTGGACTGGAGGAAGGACACTTGCGCGACGCACAAGACTTTTTTGAAGCGCCCCGTCTGGAGTTGGAAGAAGGGACCCCGTATTTCTTTACGCGTTTTCCAGCACACATTGAAGGAGAAACCACGACTGCACCGATATTGATAGCGGTAGGGGAGAATTACGTACTTACCGTCATGCATGAACGGCCAGATTGGCTCGATAAAAGTGTGCAACGCAGTGATGTGATCACGACGCAGAAGGCGAAATTCTTTCTGCAGCTCATTGCAGCTATTGAGCGCGAGTACACACGGGTGTTCACGGGGGTACGAAGGGAAGTGAGGAGGGCCCGACTAACTGTGCGAGATGTATCAGAAAGTGCTATCGAGCAGTCGGTACAAATGGAATACGCGTTGAATGAGTTTGTGAGTGCTTTGGTGCCAACAAACAGTGCGTTGCAGTCAATGACCTCGGGTAAGCATCTGCAATTTTTTGAAGAAGATCTAGAGATGGTTGAGGACGTGCAGTTGTCCAATGCTCAGCTTATCGAAAGTGCAAAAAACAGCCTGAAAACTATTCAGAATATCCGCACGGCTCATGCGGCACTCGTGTCCAACCGTCTGAACAAAGTTGTGCGAACGCTCACTGCGCTCACTATCTTGCTTACCATCCCTACAATTATCGGTGCCTTTTATGGAATGAATGTGCGCTTGCCTCTGCAGGATAGTGTGTACGCCTTTCCGCTCGTTGTTGTGGTCACTCTTGGTGTTATGGCTGCGGTCGCGCATCTTTTTGTGCGTAACCGATGGCTCTAGGGAGCTGCAAACACTGCTGCAGTGAGTACGGCTGCCAAAGAGAGCCCTTTGTTTTCTCGATAACGAACAGCACCTGCGCGTGGGTCACGTGCGAGGTGGGTGGCAAGACTGACGCCCGTTTCTTCGGTCAGAATACGGTTGATGTGCGAAAGAGTTAATGCTCTAAGATCTCTTTCAGAAGTGGTTATGGCATCGCTCGAGGTGACAATAAGGCCGACGAGGTTACCCCATGAATCTACAAGCGCGCCACCCGAAGACCCTTGTTGCGCTAATATGATGCCACCAAGAGAAAGTAAATCGATTGTTTGCTCAGAAAATGTGTAGAGTCTTTTTATGGTCGCAACCGTTGAGGTGAGTGATAGTTGGTTATAGATAGTGACAGCACCAGCGAAACCAGCGGGGTAGCTTGCTGCAAGTGCTTGTTCTCCCGTCACGATCACTCCATCCCGTACGTCCGGTGTCACAAAGGGGAGAGGGAGAGAGAGCGGAGTATCGATAGCCTCTAGAGCAAGTAGTGCGAAATCGTTTTCGCCGGTCCCTGTGGGGCGGACAGTCCGTATATCCTGTGCATGCTTGGCAATCCATGTCTCGGAAATGTAGAGCAGGCGAGGTTTCCACATTGTTTTGGCAGGGGAGCCGGTTCGTACCGTACATTCCATGTCGATGGGCGATGCGTCTTGAAGAAGCACATATTGCCCTATGTGCGCGTTGGTCAGAACGGTGCCTTTTCCATCTATAATCACACCACTTCCGCTTACGGGGTTTAAGTCATTTCCTGTCGCCGTGCAGAGAATATTCACTACGGCGGCTCGCGTCCGCTCGTTCACAACTGCGAGATCAAGGGCGGGCGTTTGATGGAGAGGCTCAGCAACAGTCACTCGGGTGCTTTGCTCGGGGGCTGCTGCGCTCGTGGTGTCGACGGCTGGTTCGGGGGTCCTTGCTGGTCCTGTGGCAATAGTCGCTGCAGCCACAACCGCAGGCGTCGGGCTTTCAAGAGAGGTGTGACGAGATAATTCACTAGGGTACAGTAGCGCTGCTGTTGCGACGGTCACGAGAAAGAGGAGGAAAATGCGCGAATGCATCCTTCATTATTGACACAGAGCGCTGCTCTATGCAAAGCGTGGGGTTACCTGTGGAGATGGGGGCTTGACCGCAGCATTTTGATTCATACAATACGACTGCCTGCTCGCAGGCTTAGCAAATAATTCTTTTGTGCTATGGCGGACGACGAAAAAGATCTTCAAGAGAAGGAAGAAGATATCGATATGCCGGAGGGTGCTGCTGGCCTCTTGGGCGACGAGGATTTGCCTCTTTCCGACGAGGATGATCCTCTGATGGGGGATTTTGATGAGGAGGAAGATGATGAATAAGGGAATGAAAACCAAAGGACCCATCGAGGGTCCTTTGGTTTTTGCGGCCCGTAGTGTATTCTCTCTACACGTGCGAATTGCGGGGTTAGTTTAGTGGTAAAACGAGAGTTTTCCAAACTTTTGTCGGGAGTTCGATTCTCCCACCCCGCACTGAAACAGTAAGCTCTACATGTACATGTAGGGCGACTTTGTTTCTGTAGCGATAGGTTGGGAATCGAAAGGTGGAGCTCGAATGAATACCGAGCGTTGCGAGGTAGAAAACGAGCGAGCCAGGGCAGGAACCACTTTCTCGAGCGCGAAGCTTGCGAGAGACTAGTGAGTTGCGCCGATTCTCCCACCTCGCACCGTAAAAAGAAAAGACGACAGCAGAACTGTCGTCTTTTCTTACTACTGTCGTCTAGACGACAGGGGTCTCAGCTGGGGCTTCCTTGTGGCAATCACAAGCACAAGTGCTCCCCTCGTGGCCTTCAACGGCCATACATGCGCACGTATTTTGTTCATCCATAGTCAAAAGATTTATTCAGCAACCCCCGAGAAGATTGCGGTGCTGATAAACATCTAGCTTGCCATTGCAAGCTCGTTCTAGTATACCACCACTCTCATGGTGGGTACGTGCTGACGATGTGTTACAGAAAACACGACAACTGCCAAAGGCAGTTGTCGTGTTTTCTCGCGCGAGATACTTATTTAACCGCGTCTTTTAGCGTTTTTGAGGCGCTAAACTTCGGAACGCGCATAGATGGAATCTGAACAGATTCTCCAGTGCGCGGGTTGCGGCCTTCACGGGCAGCACGCATGCGTGCGGTAAACTTGCCCAATCCTGCAATCGCAACTTCGTCGCCTTTCTTTAGGGTTCCCGTAATGGTATCCAGTACCACATCCATCATTCGTTCTGCGTCTGCTTTTGTGCAGCCGCACTTTTCAGCAATCTTGTCGATAAGGTCTGCTTTGTTCATAGATTTTGTTGAATATAACTCCCATTAATCTCGACCCCGAGGATGCCCTCATTCTTTGCCATACTGAAATACGTGTCAACCCTGCGGAAAATCAGGTGTGAATAGTGATTTTTATGCAAATCTATTGTCTAATCTCTCTTAAAGATTATCCGTGAGCTAATGTGGTAGACTTTTTCGGTATGAAAATTGGAATCATGGGAGAGCAGGGAAGTTTTAGCGAACAGGCGGCGCGAACCTATTGCTCAGAAAACCCTTCATTTGCTTGCGAAATTGACTATCTCGTCAATGCCGAACGCGTACTCTCCGCTCTTGAGAGCGGTGCCATAGATCGTGGTATTTTTCCGATTGAAAACAGTAACGGAGGTATTGTATTAGAGGCGGTGCACGCAATGTCGAAGCATAACTTCGATATTGAGAAAATGTTCGAAATTGAAGTAAAACACAATCTTCTAGTGTTTCCAGGGATGAAGGCCGCCGACATCACCGTTATTACTTCGCACGATCAAGCGATAAAACAGTGCCGCATGTACCTTAAACGTGTGTGGCCCCATGTCGATATTCAGGTGTATGCCGACACGGCGCTTGCCGCAAAAGACATAAAGAACGGCATACTTCCCCCAACTACTGCGGCCATCGCGTCAAAAGGTGCGGCTGATTTGTATGGATTAGACGTACTTGACGAAGGTATTCAAGACCTAAAGTTCAATTACACCACTTTCATTGCGGCAAAAACAAACCGTTAGTTAATGTCAGTA
Source organism: Minisyncoccota bacterium (assembly GCA_018060545.1). Classification (GTDB taxonomy): domain Bacteria; phylum Patescibacteriota; class Minisyncoccia; order Phycocordibacterales; family UBA2100; genus JAGOVW01. The sequence goes on along the minus strand of JAGOVW010000001.1, from coordinate 75,264 downwards.
ACTACGGGGAGAACTGTTTCTGTGGTTGTCGTTGCTTCAACGTCCTCTTCTATCGATGTTGTGATGGGAACCCATTCGAGCGGTGCATCTTCGTGAGGGTCGATAATATGAGTGGGGGATTGCACGGGTGCTGCCGCTGCGGCTGGTAGCGCATTCGTGGTTGAAAGTGGACTTACTGCTCGAATCCCAACCAGGAGTACCAGGGCCATGCCTGCGAGCCCCACAAGTGCTCTTAGTTCGGCCGGTTGCAAGATAGGCTGCTCGCACAGGTCGTCGCCACTCATGTCTGTTGGGTTCATGAGTACGAGCATACCATGGCGCATCTGTGCATGTGGATTCAGGTGTGAGAAAACCCCGGCCTAGCCGGGGTTTTCTCACAAAACGGATCAGATGCACTAGCGTGCAAATTCAATAACGCGGTTCTCACGGATGACGTGTACCTTGATTTCACCTGGATACTGCATCTCGCTCTCGATATCGAGAGCAATTGCGCGAGCCATATCGCGTGCTTCGAGGTCTGATATCTCTTCCGGGCGTACAAAGACACGAACTTCGCGGCCAGCCTGGATGGCGTAGACTTTGTCGATGCCTTTCTGGCGCTTAGCAATTGCCTCCAGATCTTCAAGGCGCTTGATGTACTGCTCGACTGAGTCACGGCGTGCACCTGGGCGGGCGCCTGAAAGTGCGTCGGCAACCTGCACAATCATGCTCTCCGGTGTCTCGTACGGGTATTCCTCATGGTGTGCCTGCATAGCAAGGATTATGCGCTCGTCCACATTGAACTTCTGGAGTATGCGGCGACCGATTTCGACGTGCGTGCCGGGGACCTCGTGGTCAACGGCCTTTCCGATGTCGTGGAACAATGCCCCCGCACGTGCGATGGCAACATTGGCTCCCAATTCCTCTGCCAAAATTGCGGCAACATGGCTCATTTCCACTGAGTGTGCAAGAACATTTTGCCCATAACTGGTACGGAAGTAGAGACGACCAAGTATTTGCACGAGTTTGGGGTCAAGGTTGGTGACGCGAGCCTCAAACGCTGCTTCTTCGCCCTTCTTCTTCATAATCTGGCTGATTTCCTCGTGCGCCTTCTGAACCACCTCTTCGATACGCGCTGGTTGTATACGGCCGTCCATGATCAAGTTCTCAAGCGCTACGCGTGCCACCTGGCGCCGTGCTGGGTCGAAAGACGACAGGGTAATCGTGCCCGGTGTGTCGTCAACGATAACGTCAACCCCTGTTGCACGCTCAAATGCGCGAATGTTTCGCCCTTCCTTTCCAATGATTTTCCCTTTAATTTCTTCGTTAGGAAGCTGTACTGTCGTCGAAAGAATGTCGGCGGTCATGGAATTGCCGATACGATGCACGGCAGTAACCAAGATATCGCGCGCTTTCGCCTCGAGTTTTTCACGCCCTGAGATTTCCATTTTGTGGATGCGAGAGAGGAGATCCTCCTCGTATTGCTTTTCAATGGTTCGCATCAGCTCAACTTTTGCCTCCTCCTTGTCCAGCTGTGCCACCTTTTCCAATGCCTGAGCTCTCTCTGCGGCCATACCATCAACACGCTCCTTGAGTTTCTTCACTTCTTCAATCTTGTTTTTGAGTTCTGATTGCTCTGAATCGAGGTTTTGCTGGCGCTTATCAAGCAATTTCTCGCGCTCAACTAGCCGATCCTCAGTCTTTTTGAGGTCGCGCTCTTTTTCCCTGCGTTCAGCTTCCGACTTCTCGGTGCGCTCCTTTGCTTCGTGCTCAGCTTTCTCAGTCACGCGCTGTGCCTCTTCTTGAGCCTCAAGCCGCATCTGCTTGATTTCAAGCTCCATCGAGCCGCGCTTCCCCAGACTAATAATCCATCGCAAAAAATAACCAAATGCAATACCAATCACCCCTGATAGGGCGACGAGCATGAGGGCAACTTTTAATGACATACGCCTTTAGGCGCACGACAAGACTACGGTTTACACGCGATTTTTCGGGAAAAACTGAGGATTTGCTGTATAAACGTCATATTCTAGGCGCACGCGATTTTACTTAATTTTTAGATAACTGTGTTTTCAGTATACCGCAGCGGTTCGTGAAAGCCAATTAATCCCCTCGTGGACGCACGAGGGGATTAATTGGGAAAAGTGAGGCAGGGGCCTACTTCAAAACCTTGTCGACAATTCCGTATTTTACGGCCTCCTCGGCTTCCATGAAGAAGTCGCGATCGATATCTGTCTGGATCTTTTTGAGCGGCTGGCCAGTGTTTTTTGCAAGCATTTGAGCCAAGACCTCGCGCATGCGGATGATGCGTTTCGCACTGATTTCAATGTCTGATGCTTGCCCTTGGGCACCGCCGTGTGGCTGGTGGATCATCACTTCTGCGTGGGGGAGGACATATCGCTTGCCCTTAGCGCCGCATGAGAGAATCATCGCACCCATCGAGGCTGCCATACCGATACACACAGTGGAAACGTCGGCCTTAATGTGGTTCATGGTGTCAATAATGGCCATACCGTCGGTTACCACGCCACCTGGGGAGTTGATATAGAGAGATATATCCTTCTTTGGGTCCTCGGAGTCGAGAAAGAGGAGCTGAGCAATGACGAGATTTGCAATGTGGTCGTCGATGGGGCCGCCCAAGAATATGATGCGATCCTTAAGGAGGCGCGAGTAAATATCGAATGCTCGCTCACCCATCCCCGTCTTTTCAATGACCATGGGGACCAGTTGAGCTCTTGGTTGATTGTGCATGTTGCTGTTTTCCATGAGAAGAGCGTAACACGGGGCACGGTATGCTGCCAATGAAATTGAATGGGCTTTTTACGACATGAAAACAGCCGGCACGCATGCGCGCCGGCTGTTTCAAATTATAAAGGTCGGTCCTTTATAATTTGGGAAGGTTTACTTTTGCTCCTCAAGCCACTTCAGTACCGCTTCGTTCCTGAGCATGTGCTCAAAGTAGGCACGGACATTGTGTTCCTGCGCATCTTTGTGATGCTTCATGGTGTGGGTTATGTGCGCTGTGACTTCCTCTGGGTTTGCCTTGATGCCCTCCTTCATGGCGATGTCACCGAGGATGAGTTGCACCTTCGCGCGCTTTTCTGCTGGCTCGTGCCACTCCTGATGAAGCTCCTCGTGTGTTTTCTTTATGTTCTTTAGGTAGTCTTCAAGGTTTGTTCCTGCGCGAGCGAGGTCGTCTGCAAATTGAGCTTCCATCTTGTCGATTTCGTGATGGATGAGCGAGTGGGGAACGCCAAGCGTGGTTTTGGCAAGAATGGCGTCGATAATCGAGATGCGAACCTTGTCTTTTTCTTGCGCCTCCTTATCGGTCTGAATGTTGCTCTTGAGTTTCTCGGTGAACTTTTCCGCACTGTCATACCCAAGTCCTTTCACAAATTCATCATCAATTGGTGGCAAATCTTTTTCCTCCAATTCTTTTATTTTCTCAGCGGCTTCTTCTGGTTTCTCTCCTTTCTCAATAAACTCTATTTTGGCGCGCTCTTTGCGAAGGTAGAGGAGCACGTCTTGCACCTCCTTGTCACCTACCTCGACGGTAGTGCGCTTTGCATTCTCTGCTGCAGCGAGTTTCTTGTACTCGGGCAATTCTATTTTCGGGAGCACTTCAATTGATACCGTGAAACCGAGTGGGTTGCCTGGAGCGAGCTTGGTGACGCTTACACGAGGAGTTGATATGCCTGGCACACGTTCAGCGGCCAAGAGAAGTGGCAGTTCCTCTTGAATCGCGACGTCGGCCGTTTCTTGTAGCACCGTACCTTCTCCCAGATTCTTGAGGATAATTGCTTCGGGAACATGCCCTTTGCGGAAACCGTCCATTGAGGCTTCTTTCTGTAAGCGGCGCAACGCTTTTGCGCGGTATTTCTCTACCTCGCTCCAAGGCAACTCAGCCTTGATTTCAAGTGTTGCATGGGGAACATCTTCCGTCTTCGTGACGTTGATGCAGTGGTGTTTTATGTCTTGATCGGTCATACAGGACTGGAGCATAGCAGCAAAAAGAGCGACCGCCAACTGTGGCGGTCGCTCTTTTTAAACACCCAGTCGTACCTAGTATGCTTCGATTGCTTTAAGGTCAGCATCAATGTCTGCCTCAAGCTGCGCCATATACGCATCATCTGCATCTTTTTCAATAGCAGCTGGTTCGTCGGAAGGAGATAGTGCGGTGTTGTCCTGCACAGGAGCAGCTTGCACCTGTGGCTGGTCACCCAAGATCATCGGTAACGTCTCAGGTGTCTGCTCTTTCTCGATCTGAGTACCCCAGAAGTACAATCCTCCAAAGATCAGAAGGGCAATGATGATGACGGCACCCACAATAGGGCCTATGCCGCCCTTTGATTCTGGGGCAATAGTCGGAGTTGCAGGTGTCGGTGCTGCAACAGGGGTTGTGTTTGGTGTTTGGTTCGGTTCCATGGCTCGATGCTAGTTATTAGTTGGTGTCACTACTTGTGCTTGCAGGCTTCGAGATACCCTTCACTGCCTCAAGTGCTGCTTTTATAGCGATGTGAGCTGCCTTTACGGAATCACCTGCTGTTTTGATGGCTGTGCGGACCACTTCTCGCTGAGCCTTTGGGTCCTCTGCGCCAGCGGCGGCGTCAATGGCGGCCTGAGCTTCAGCAACTGCTGCTGATGCAGTATCAACTGCGCTATGAGCACTTTGTGCAGCTGCGGTAGCAGCTGCAGTGTCAGCACCTTGCTCTGAGAGTTTTGCGATACGTGAGTCGATGCGCTCCATAATCTGTGTGAATCGCTCGATAGCGTTAGTGAGGCGCTTCATCGAAAGGCGCATGTGTTCTACCATGACGCCTCGAGCTTCTTGTCGAAGTTCTTGGCGCTGCCCCTTGTTCTCTTCGAACAGTGCTTTTCGGTCTTCCTTTACTCCGTCGCGGAACTCTGCGCGCGTGCCGCGTGCTTCTTCCATGACGGCTCGCTTCTCCTCAGGAGTAGCAGCTGCATCCATCTTCGCCTTAATGTCGGCGTTCATCTCTTTGCGACCCTCCTTAACGTCACCGCGGAATTCCTTTCGTTCGCCCATGTTCTCTTCCTTCAGGTCCATGCGCTTTTCTTTGATCTCCATTCGGTCTTCCTTCATGCCTTCGCGCGTCTCCTTGATGTTTTCTTTTACCTGCTGTGCTTTTTCACGGAGCATTTTAGCAGGTGCAGGGCGTGTTGCGGGGGGTACAGGCGGCGGTGTTGCTCCTGTGTCTTCTTGTGCTGAGGCGATGGTGACGCTTGCCGCAAACACTCCCACAATGAGAGCGAGAGTTGCAAGTGTAGCTACTGCCTCGTGTTTCATAACCTTTGTCTGCATACAATTTACATCTACGAACTAATAATAATTTGAACTGCACATCCCGAGGTGGCTGTGTTCTCTACAGGATACCACCATTTCCAGTGCGCAAAGGGAGACGTGGTGGATGATGTTTGCTTACTAAATGTATGGTACAAAAGTGCCAGAAGGAGACTGGCCATGGCACGCTATGCACACGAGATATCACATGCTCGTTCGGTTAATCCACACGAGTATGTTCAAAAGACGAGCGCCGCACTCGCTGAGCGCCGCGCTGCACGTGTAGACATTCGAGCAACCCTTGATGGGTATCACGACCAATTGGTGGCAAAACGCCGAGCAGGGCGTGGCTCTGGAAGGACAGCACTAGACGCTGTACCGCTTAAAACAGACCTTTTCGAGCCGTGGGAGGTGGCAAGTATTATTCGTCTGTGGACGTGGGAACGATTTCACGGGTACATTGGTTTTGAATCGTACGAGCACCGTTTCAGGCGCATTATCTTTTTCTGGTGACTCTGTCACCGGTTTTGGAACCCGCGGCAAGCCGCGGGTTCACTCTTTGCTCTCTATGGTGGGCACGGTATACTCGCAGCATCTCTACTAACAGTAAGTACATATAGTTATGACTAACTTCAACACGGCATATACCCCTGGGGACTTGGACTCTTTTACCGTCAATACGGTCATAGAGATTCCTGAAAAGTCGATTCTTAAGGTTGAGTACAACCGCAAGACCTGCGCATTTGAGTTGGATCGCGTAGAACCTGCAATTTTCGCAAAACCAGCAAACTATGGCTTCATTCCAGGCACCAAAGACGAAGACGGTGATGAGCTGGACACGCTCCTCATAACGCCAGAGCCCGTACCGATGGGAGTTGTCGTGGAGGCCGCAATTCTCGGGGTGCTGAATTTCGAAGATGACGGAGAAAAAGATCACAAGATTATCTGCGTCCCAGCAGACGACCGAGACAGTGGTAATCGCGTAAAAACGCTCGATGATTTGGGGGAAATGTGGAAAAACAAGATCGAGTACCACTTCAATACCTACAAAGACCTAAAAAAGCGAGGAACCACAAAGGTATTGGGCTACGGTGGCAAAGAAGACGCAGTGGCTGTCATCAAGGAGTGCATCGAGCGATTTAAGGGAGAATAAGGCTTGAAAACAAAGGAGAAAAGCCGCGCACAGAGTGCGCGGCTTTTCGTAAAAGAGAGGCGCCAGTGCATTGACATTTATACACAATTGTGTATAATACTTGAGGTGCCTGTAACAGGGCAACACTCCATTGGAGTCACCATGTAGGTGGCAATGCCCAGCGCCCGCATCCATGGGCGCTGTGTTTGCCACATTGGGTGGCTTTGATGGAGAGAAAAGATGTTTTTTTGGAAACCGACCTTCTCGAAGGAAACTCCCCCCTCAGCCCGCTACATGATGCCCGTGCATGGTTGGGCTCGCCCCAATCCGCAAGGCAACATCGCGGCATGCTTGGTTCCGGAAGCGCTGGGCACCGTTGCCATCAAGGCGCCGTGGGGCCAGCTCGACGCAATCGGCGGCCGTCATTGGCACCAGGTTGCGGCGATGGACAATGGGGAGGGCAAGATCAACGAGTACCCGAACGACCAATTCACGGTCGACTTCCGGGTGATCCGCGAACTTGCCGTTGGGGACGACCCGCGCGGCGACCGCCTCTTCGAGCTGTACGGCTCGGAGACACATGTCGTTCTTGCACAGAAGACGGCGCCAGTTGTTGTGCTCGGGAAGTTCAAGAAGGCGTGCCGCTTCGTCACGTCTGAGTCGAAGAAAGGACCGCTAGAAGTCGGCTCTGGCGACTACCTCGTGACGAATATCGCGAGGAACCGCATCTGGGTCGTCGACGACGCCTCCTTTCCGAAACTCTACGAAGATGGGCGAGTGAACGCGGGTGATCCTCCGCGTGACTGAACCTTGAATACGGTGTTCGAATCTAACGCTCTCTATTGCTGAGAGCCCCACACAGGCGACTGTGTGGGTCGAACCGAAAGCGAGGTGATGTTTTTGGGACGTGCATTCGTGCACGTCCCATTTTTTTTGTGCGATAATCGGCGCATGAACAGGCCGCCACGGCAACCACAGCAACACATGGAACAGGAAATAGGCAGCGTACTGGCAAACATCCAATCTCCCAAAGACGCAGGCAGCATCATCGAGCAGCTGCGCAAAGCAGAATTGCGTGGTGCTCCCATCGAGAAACGCACTAGTTTTGTTGAAGGGCTTTTTGTACACCGAGGCAGTGCGGGGAAAAGTCTCATTGAGCAATGGAAGCAGGAAGGAGTTCCTGTCTCGCTGTGGCCAGACGCTAATGGTTTGCGCATAGATATTGGTGGTAAAGATGGTGTCCACTCGCATGTTCCGTATACCGAGGTTTCAGAGGCGCTCCTCGATGCGGTTCATCGTGTTGGTGTACAAGGAGGAGTCGTGAGTGGCGAAGAGTCAGTCAATCTTGCCGAGATGGAATTGGCGCTGCGCACTGCAGAAGCACGAGGAGACAGCGGGTCTGTTGCAGAACTGAGCACGTTTCAGGCGGGACTGCTCCATGACCGCATCCAGGAATTGAATATCTACGAACAGCATGCACTACCGGATCCTTCGACAGACAAAGCGGCGCGGCTGCTTATGTATATGCGTGGCAATCTCGATTTGCTCGTTGATGCTTGCGCGGGCGGGCAACATATTCCCAGCGAACGACTACGTGCCTTTTTAACTGCCGATATGGGTGAATACGTAAACCCGGAAGATATGCAAAGAGAGGCTGTTTCGCGAGTAATGACACTCCTGAATCTTGCGTCACGCCTCAACTTTCATGGATACAAGGGAGGTGATGGCGACGAGCTGTATCGCGCGCAGCATCCCGCCACCTGGCGCTCTGTACATGATTCTCATGAAACAGCTCGGTTCAACAAAGATGTATATAAAAATAGGCGAGAAAGGCTGTACACCGACCCACTTAACGCAGAAGTTTCAAAGATACTTTCAGTTCTCTTTGAGCAACTCAGCTATGCAGATTTGAGTGCGCTCGGCATCGAAGCGGTGCGTGGTAAGCGCGCCGATGGTGTTGAGTTCGTAGGATTTTGGACGGGCGAGCGTTATGTGCGCGTGCTCATAGATACGAAGAAACACATTCGCGCAGAGTATATGGGTCCACAAGGTGTCGTGGAACAAGGTAATGAAGCTTCACCTGCGCAGTGTTTGCAAAGAAACTACGAGAGCATCCCTGTGATCGACAACGCGTCGTTTGAAGCATTCGAAGGTCTGTTACTTCCGTATTTTCATTTCCAAACATTACAGCGAGAGGTGTCGCAATTCGCTCGTACCGTACACGAAAAAAATATTGATATTGACGCCGCGCTCGTCTCAGGAGTTACCTCTGCAATTGAAGGATTGTGTTCTGTGTTAGTAAATGAAATGCCGCCTACTGAGTACGAGTCACTTCTTGCTCAAGCGGCAGCATTCAAAGTGGCAATAGCCAAAAAAACCATTGAAGATAGGGAGGTAGCCGTATTTAATGACTTTTTAAAAGAAAAGATTGCGACGTGGTATGGCAGCCGTCTCACCGGACAATCGATACCCGCTATTGTCGAGAAATATTTAGGTAATCCCAAGCGGGAGGAGGTGATGATGGACGACCAATACGTCGCCTCCTTGCCAGAAGATTCGAGGCAAAAGGTTGCCGATTTTCTTGCATCGCTGCCAGCTACACATCCTCGCTTTCTAGTGGTCAAAGCGGGAAATGAGCATGGTATGCCGTACTCCCTCGAAGGGAAAGCAGTGCGTGCACTTGGGCTCAAGCCTGCGCCTACCCTGGTGTTAGTAACTGGGGCCGCTTTTGAGAACGTTGAAGACCAAGGAAAAATTGATGCAATTGCGAGCGCCGTCATTCAGGCAGGAAAAGAAACAGGTGCAAACATATGTATGCAAGGCACGATGTCAGGAAAGATTGCGGAAACTGTTGCTCGCAAATGGTGGGAATACAAGGCGACCTTACGGGAAGAGGAAGTTCCTGCTTTTACTATTGTCGGGTTCGAGCCAGGGTTAAGTATGGATATTGGCGATACGGGGTACCCGAGGGAAATGCTTAAAGATTTCTTTCCAGCGTTGCCCATCGACATGATTTTGTCTGGATTCATTGCCGGATGGTCGCCGGGCGGTGATTATAATGGCTACTTGCCGCATGCAATTGGGAGACAGGCTCTTTTCGCCCGAATTTCAGAAGGTCATCCAACCGCAACGCTGGTCATTAACGGCGGTGGCTGGTCTGTACCTGAATGCGCCGAGAGTGCGAAGGATGGGTTCGCACACATCACTGTGCCGTCTTCAGGAAGAATGGCGTCGATTTTGGGGCACCTTGCCGATACGCGTGACGAGTGGGTCTCTGGCGGAGTGGGTGCGGCGTATACAACAATAGAGACGTTCATTTCCGAACAACCAGATGCTGTTCGTGCGCGTATGGAAGCTGATCTGCCCCTCATGAAAGAACGCGGGTTTAACGAACTATTGGAACAGATTATTGCTGGCCTACCTATCACGAAAGCCGAGCCAGAAACTTTAAAAGATATATTGGTGCGGGTGTTAAAGAAGCCTGCTGAAGTGGGAGTATAACGAAAAGCCGCGCACAAAGTGCGCGGCTTTTCGTGTCGTCCTGTGTTTTATTCTTCAAGCTTTTCTGCCTCTACAGCTGCTGCAGCAGCTACTTCAGGATCTACTGCTGGTGCTTCTGGAGCAGGAGCCTGGCCGCTTTCGTCAGCAAGCGAAGAACCTCCCATTGAGCGGATATCAATTTTCCAACCCGTGAGGCGCGCAGCGAGGCGCACGTTCTGGCCACCGCGACCAATTGCAAGTGACTGCTGGTCTTCAGCAACCTGAGCAGTTGCGCGGCCGTCGTCCTCAGAAATAGTGACATCTTGGATTTCAGCAGGCTTCAGTGCTTCACGTACGAATTCCGCAGGATTCTCGCTCCATTCCACCACGTCGATTTTCTCGCCGCCGAGTTCAGAAGTAACCACTGCAACACGAACACCACGCTGACCAACGAGCGCACCCACTGGATCAATGTGTGAATCCTTTGAGAAGATAGCGATTTTCGCACGACTTCCTGGCTCGCGAACCACTGCTTTCACTTCAAGCGTGCCTTGCGCAAGCTCTGGCACCTCGGTTTCAAACAGCTTGGTGAGGAAGCGTGGGTGTGAACGAGACAGTTTGAGGAATGAGCCTCGAGCGTTCTCGTCCACCTTAAAGAGGAGTGCGCGAATGCGTTCACCCTGGCGGTAGCGCTCTCCAGGAATCTGTTCATCGTAGGGGAGGATAGCGGTAGCGCGGCCCAAATCAATGAAGAGGTTTCCTCGCTCGAAACGCTGTACGTGACCGGTGACGATTTCACCTTCGCGCTCACCGTACTCTGCCATCATGGACTCTCGCTCTGCCTCACGAATCTTTTGGAGAATCACCTGCTTGGCGGCTTGCGCAGCAATGCGGCCGAAATCTTCACGCGTCTCAAGGGGGAAAGTAATTTCCTCATCGAGCTGCACATCCTTTTTCATGCGACGCGCATCATCAATCATGATGTGCTGCTCTGGGTTAAAGCGAGAGCGGTGGTCATCCTCGGCTCGCTCTGGCTCCTTCTCGATGTCGTACACAAGAGAATCGTCTACAACAATTTTTGCCTGCTTGAACTCCATTTCTCCCGTCTGAGGGTTAAAGGCGCAGCGGATGATTTGGCTTTTCTTGCCGTATTCGCGGCGGTATGCGGTTGCGAGTGCGGTCGCAATAGCAGAAATAACAGAATCGCGAGAAACGCCACGCTCTTCGCGGAGTTCATCAAGGGCGAGGTTAAGTGCTTTTAGGTCTAGCAAGGCCATAACGTACTAATTATTTTGATAGTTATATAAAGTAAACCACTCGATCGCCATAAACAGAGAAAGTCCGGCGCGTGCCGGACTGACATACATTGCTGTATTCAGCGATAGGTGCATTATAGCGTGTTTGTGGGAAATGTGCAAGCCCACCCATCATGAGGTGAGTACCATATGACGCTTGAAATGCTTGTGTGTGTTCCTCGAATATCGCACTACGCGTGCTACGATTTCTTGATGCATATAATCAATTCGTCTGCGTGCGTCGCGTGCCAGAGCCGGTTGCTCGATATCACACAAGGGTTCAACTTGTCTCCGAAGGAGAAGGCTATTCTGGAGCACCCACAGCGCACCATTTCGACCACGATGCCCATCATGATGGACGATGGCTCGGTGAGGGTCTTCAGTGGTTTGCGTGTCCAGTACAACGATGCGCTCGGACCAACAAAAGGGGGCTTGCGGTACCATCCTGAAGTTGATGAAGGTGAGGTGCAGGAATTGGCATTTCTCATGATGCTGAAGAACTCGTTGGCAGGGCTCCCCTACGGTGGAGGTAAGGGAGGCATAACATGTGACCCTAAATCACTGAGCGTTGCCGAGCTCGAGCGCCTCACGCGAGCTTTTGTACGGGCGTTGGGGACAACCGTAGGGCCCGATACTGACATCCCTGCGCCTGATGTAAATACGGGGGCACAAACTATGGATTGGTTTGTGGACGAGTACGAAAAGATGGTGGGGCACCCCGCTCGTGCGGTAGTTACCGGCAAATCTGTGGCGCAAGGGGGGTCGTTAGGTCGTGACAGTGCAACAGGGCGTGGCGGCGTCTATCTATTAGAGCGATACGCGCAGGAACAAGGATGGAACCCTGCAGCAACCACCATTGGAATTCAGGGATTTGGGAATGTAGGTGGATGGTTTGCTCGTTTGGCGACCGGACTTGGTTTCAAGGTGGTTGCGGTGTCAGGAAGCAAAGGGGGAGTGTATGCCCCCGAAGGTTTTACGCTCGCTGCGCTCGAAGCATCTCTCGCTGAAAAAACCTTGCCTGAAGGGTCGCCCGTTTCGAACGAAGAGCTGCTCGCATTACCGGTACAGGTGTTGGTGCCATCCGCACTGGCACACCAAATACACAAATACAATGCATCCACCGTCCAGGCGCAACTCGTTATTGAGATGGCAAATGCACCCACCACAGTGGGAGCCGATGAAATATTGGCGATGAAAGGTGTGCGAGTGATCCCCGATATTTTGGCTAATGGGGGAGGTGTGACCGTTAGTTACTTCGAGTGGTTGCAGAATCGAGCGGGAGAAACGTGGGACGAAGAACTCATTAATGAGAAATTACAGAAGAGTATCCTTGATGCATATGCACGCGTGATGGCGCGCAGTGTTTCAAAAGGAAGTACCCTGCGCAGTGCGGCGTACCATGAATCAATCGAACGCATTCTCAACGCGGAACGTGCACGAGGACGTTTGTAACAAGAAACACTTGCTATAATTACGTCGCGCATGACGCCTGTCTTCGGCAGGAGTTTCTTTCACGTGTTTCCATTCCTCTATGTATATAGCCAACGATCACCTTAAAAAATTTCTGCTCGACGCAGGGCTCGTCGGCAAATCCAATTTTGAAAACGCAGAGCGTGAGAGTGTAAAGACGGGTAAAACTGTCGGTGAGGTGCTGGTTGCAGAGGGTGAGATTGGTGAAGACGAGCTGCGCCGCACGTACGCGTACATTCTTGGTATTCCTTTTGTTAACTTGAAAGGTACCAAGGTTGATTTTCAAACGCTGTCGATGATTCCGGAACCGATTGCACGGCGTAACAACATTATTGCGTATAGTCACAAAGCGGACGAGCTGGAGGTGGCCATGCTTAATACGGATGATTTGGCTTCACTGGATTTCATTAAAAAGAAGACGCGATTGAAGATTCAGCCGCGCCTTACCGATGTTGCGTCAATCAAATCTGCATTAAAACAGTACCAGCACACGCTGAACGATAACCTTGGGGAGGTTATCCGTAAGGAAACACAATCACTGAGCACGGGAGATGCTGAAGCGCAAAAACAAGGAGAAAGCGGTTCCGCCGTGCGTATTGTAGATACGCTTTTGCGCCACGCTATTGCTCAGAATGCTTCTGATATTCACATTGAGCCACAAGAAGAGTCGCTGGTGATTCGCTATCGCATTGACGGTATTTTGCACGACGCGATGGTGCTCCCGAAACAGGCTGCACCCGCGATCACTGCGCGTGTGAAAGTGCTCTCCAACCTACGCATCGACGAAAAGCGCTTGCCACAAGATGGTCGATTTGCCATCGAATCATCTGGTGAGAAGGTGTCATTCCGTGTATCTATTCTGCCTGTGTATTATGGGGAAAAGATTGTCATGCGTCTTTTGCGTGAGACCGTTTCTGGCTTTACCCTCGAAGCACTTGGTTTCCATGGAACGGGTCTGGAGCGCATCCACGAGGCTATGCGCAAGACGACCGGACTCATCCTTACCACCGGACCGACGGGTTCAGGTAAATCAACCACGCTCTATACACTGCTCGATATTCTCAATACTCCGGGAGTAAACATTTCGACTGTCGAAGATCCGATCGAGTATCAGATGCCGCGTGTGAACCAAACACAAGTGCGCCCTGATATTGGTTTTACCTTCGCGTCGGGATTGCGCTCCTTGGTGCGCCAAGACCCAGATATCATCATGGTGGGTGAAATTCGAGACAAAGAAACGGCGAGCCTCGCCATTAACGCAGCACTCACCGGTCACTTGGTGCTTTCAACCTTGCACACCAACTCAGCAGCTGGCGCTATTCCGCGCTTGATGGATATGGGCATCGAGCCCTTCCTTCTGGTATCGACACTGCGCGTAGTGATTGGGCAGCGCCTGGTGCGCAAGATGTGCGACAAAAAAGAACGCGCACTCACTCGCGATGAGCAGACCCACCTGGAGCAGGTTGTGGATATTGGTACCGTGTTCAAGGCGCTTAAAGACGAAAAGGTTGTTCAGAAGGCAGAGACATGGAAGAACATTCCTTTTTATGAAGCGGTAGAAAATGAAGAGTGCCCAGAAGGTTTCTCTGGTCGCGTGGGCATCTACGAAGTAATGGGTGTTACTGAAACGATTAAAGAGCTGGTTATGAAAGGGGCCACGTCTGACGACATGCATACACAAGGACGCAAAGAGGGGATGCTTACCATGTCAGAAGATGGAATCTTTAAAGCAGCACAGGGTGTTACCACGATAGAAGAAGTGTTCCGTGCAATCACTGAATAGTATGGCTCGATTTATTTACACGGCGCAGAAATCTGAAGGTGAAATCTATAAAGGGATTTCGGAAGCAAAAGACAAGCTTGAACTATTTCAACAGATTCGTCGTGAGGGGGGCAAAGTGGTCAGCGTTAAACTGGATACCAGTACGTCGCCGTGGAGCTGGCACTACTGGAACGCAAAAATAACCACCGTTCCCGAGCACGATAAAGTGATCTTTGCCCAGACACTTTCATCTATGCTCAAGGCCGGGCTGGGGTTGTCTCGCGCACTTGCTGTTATCGAGAGGCAGACACACAACCCGAAGTTTTCGAATGTCCTCTCGGAAATTGAGAGCGAAGTGCGCCGCGGTGCGCCACTCAATCAGGCGCTCGCTCGATTTCCAAAAGTGTTTTCAGACCTCTTTGTCTCTATGGTGAAAGCAGGTGAAGAGAGTGGCGATGTGCCAGGTGCTTTGCGCACCGTGGGGAACCAAATGGAGAGCATGTACAACCTGAAAAAAAAGGTGAAAGGTGCACTCATGTACCCATCGATCGTGCTGATTGCGATTGTCGGTATTTCCATCCTTATGATTACGCAGGTGGTGCCAACCCTCGCGTCTACCTTTAAAGAATTAAACGCGGACTTGCCTCGCTCGACCCAGGTCATGATTGGTATCAGTGATTTTCTTATCGGCCACAGTATTCTGGCGATCGCACTCACCATTCTATTTTTCGGCGGCATCGCGGCTATTTTGAAGACAACGTGGGGGAAGATTGGAAAAGATTGGATTGCGATCAACATGCCACTTATCGGGCCACTGGTGAAAGAGGTAAATGCGGCACGCACAGCGCGTACGTTCTCGTCACTCGTTGCTGCAGGGGTGGATATCATTACGGCGATTTCCATCACGCGAGAGGTGGTACAGAATAGTTTTTTCAGAGCAGTACTCGATCAGGCAGAAAAGGGAGTGAAACAAGGGGAACCATTTTCACGCTCATTCGCATTGAATGAGCATCTGTACCCACCACTGGTAGGAGAGATGATTGCAGTAGGTGAAGAAACGGGAGATTTGAAGACTATGCTCGAGAACCTAGCAGTTTTCTATGAAGAGGAGGTCTCCCGTAAGACGAAGGATATGTCCACCATCATAGAACCCTTTCTCATGGTGTTCATTGGTGGTGCCGTAGGTTTCTTTGCTGTCTCGATGGTGTCACCTATCTACTCTCTGTCGGATGCGATTTAGGCATGTGGCTGTGATGGTTTTTCAGAGGCGGCATGCATGTACGTGCGGCTCTCTGTGTGACACAAGGCTCTACTGGCCGTGTTCTGGTTGTGCACGATCTTTAAGGATGAGTTGAGAATCATTTGTTGCTTGCGTGCGACATTCGAGCTCTTTGCTTTGCGGCAACCCCATGCATGCAACCAACGCTTCGTTCAGTGGAAAGTAATAGGTAAAACGTCGGGCTGCATGCGTCTGGCACACATAGCGCAGTTCTGGGTCCTTGGTGACAGCGGCGCATCGCTCGTAGGTGAGGGCCGGCTGCTCATTCGTGAGCAATTGCATGCGGTTCGCCACACCCTTAACGCATGATTTCGTAGCTTCCTCGGTTGGAGCTTCGCGGCACCAAGCACCCATCTTTTCCGCTATGAGCGGATCCTGTGCCCGCTCTGGTGTTGCCAACATCCACCACACAGGAAGCCAATAGAAACATGATGCAAGGTGTGGTGAGTTTGTGAGTGTACTGCAAGGGTCGAGTGCTCTGGCATCAGTGAATTCTCGAGGCTCGATGCTCCCGGATGCCATCGACTTCACAAGAAACTCCATAAAAACGCCTCCAGCACAGCCTGATATCGGATGAGATGGCGGTTGAAGTGTCTCGCACGTGGCAAGTGCTTTTTGCAGATCGGCATCTGTGGCCTCTTCTTTGAGGAGAGCAAGAAGGCCATGACCAATACCATGTTCGCACTCACGCGAGCTCTCACCGAGTGTATCTAGACATACATTGTAGAGCTGCTGTGCCTCAGAGGCCCCGCTTTCTATAAGTGCTCGTATCATGAATGCGTGGAAACATGCGTACCCAAAGCGACCATCGCATACAGATACGCCCGAAATCGAATGCACCCTGTATAGAGCGTCGCCAAAAAGATGCACCTCATCATGCTGATAATGTGGGGCATACGTTGAGATTACTTCTGCAAGCTCGCTATATGCTTGTTCGCCACCAACTTCTCGTATGCGTGCCTGCCAATGAGCGAGACGCTCAGGAACGGACCGTGTGGCGTACGCCGGCTCTAGAGAGGTGCGCGGGGCCTGAGTCGAGAAGCAAAAGACGATCAGGGGGACACTTAGTGCCAAAAAAATTACCACAAGCAGTGTCGTCACGGACTTTTCTGGCAAAAACATGCGTACAGTATAAGGTGAGTGCACAGGACCCTTGTAGCTTCGATAGTTGAAGCGTCACCTATCTACTCTCTGTCTGATGCGATGTAGGTCCGCAAGAGTGGTGTAGACACGCGCGTATATTATTGTATACTTTTAACAGCATCGGAAACAGTCCGGTGTTCTTTTCTATAAGGAGGTCTCATGGGACACGCAAAGCTAAAAGAGCTCGATCGGATAGTGAGTACCGCGATCGACTACGAGCTCGGAGAGATCGGTGAAGAAGCGCTCGTGGCCGAAGGTATTACGCCGCAGCGAATACGGCAAGTGGCCGGGCTGAAGGTGGTGGCGCGCACGTCGCGCGATGCAGCGGTGGACCCGTTGTACGCGCAACAGCTCGATGGGTTGCAGCGGTTCAAGATGAATCGCACGTTTCTCCTCGAAAAGTGCAAACGAATCGGCGTCGAACCACTCGCTATTCTCCCCGAGAAAGCGTGGGAAGCTGTGGCAAAGCGCTACGAGCTGTATCGATTTGCTCCGCAGGGTAACAAGGTGCAAGCATCGTTCGGCCTTCTCACGCAAAAGCTCGACGAAGAAACGCTGCGCCTGGCTCGCCTCGAAACGCCGGGCATGCGCAAGCGTTCGTGGGCTCGGTGGAGTATTGTTGCTGCGCTCATAGCTGGCGGAGTCACTCTCGGCAACTATGTCGGCTATCTGACGCCGACTGCTTACTCTTGGCTTCTGCTGCCTCTTGTGGCGAAATTTTTTGGCTCAATGTTCATCGCCGACTACGCCACATCGCGTGATGCCAAGTTTCAGCACGGAGAAGCAGCTGCCAAAAACGTGGTGGCGGCCGCTGTTGCCGAAGGTGGTGTGCACAAACTGCTGTGGCCCAATCTTGTGGAAGAAGGGAAGCACCTGGTTGAAGTGCAGTTGCCTGACCCACCTCATGAGGTGCAAGTGCAGCTCTCAAAGCTCGAGCAGGCGCACATGAAGATTGGCATTGCTGCTGATAAGGCGGCAATCAGTATTTCTGGCGAGGCGCTCAGCAAAGCGCTGCACGGACACTGGCAGTCGCAGTTGCCGCAGCTTGCCGATCCGATCGTCTTCGTGACGGAAGGTAATGCTGTTGCGATCGTAGCGCAGTACGGCGACTTCGAAGTTGAGCGTGCTGCGATTCAAGAAATCGTGAGCGTGGTTCATCTTGCCTGACATGTCGGGCCACGTGTTCTCAGAATGATAGCCGCCGCAGCGTATGCTGCGGCGGCTTCTCTACACCTGCTCATTCATTCGAGCTTCATCGCGAGAGACCCACGCTACAATGGCAATATGATATCCTCGCAACGCGGTGTAGGACTCCTTGATTCGATTGTCGGCGTTGCGCTCATGACCATCATCTTTGTCGGTGTGTCAGGTGTGTTCAAACTTTCTATAGAGTTGGTAAGCAACAACAAGGCGCGTGTCGGAGCGCTCGCGCTCGCCCAGGGGCACATGGAATACATTCAATCACTCGATTATGACGCGGTGGGTACACTCGGTGGGATTCCTTCGGGCACACTCTCTCAGATCTCTCAGGAAACACTCAATGGTGTTGTGTACACACGGCGTACACTGATCCGCTACATCGATGATCCCAAAGATGGATCGGGGGCGGCAGATCAGAACAGTATTGTCACGGATGCTAAGGAAATAAAAGTGGAGCTGTCGTGGGTGACACGAGGGCAGCTGCGCAGCTCTTCCTTAATCACACGACGCTCACCTGATGGAATCGAGCAGGCCGTACCCGGCGGCACGCTCTCTATAGAGGTTGTTGATGCGAGCTCCACCCCTGTGCAGGGGGCGCTGGTTGATATAGTTAATGCATCCACATCGGTTGATACGCAAGCCTATAGTAACGACGATGGCGTCGTTACGTTTTTAGGTGCTCCAGCTGGTACGGGATATCGCATAAATGTATCGAAAACGGGTTTCAGCAGTGCACAGACATATACGGCAAGTAGCACTAATTCATCACCTGATCCTGGGCACCTAACAGTCGCACTTAATCAGACGACCACGGCTACCTTTTCCATAGGGCCACTAGGCACACATACGTTTATGACCTACGAAGCGATTCAACAAAGAGTCTGGACCGACACATTTGATGATGTAAGTAAGCTATATGCCACTGCAAGTTCCACTGTTTCTGGTGGAGCGCTTCTGCTTGACGGTGGGGCGGGATCGTATGAACCTGAAGGATCTGCGCGAGCAGTGCCGGTCTCGGTTGCCTATCTTTCTGCGTGGAAAGAGGTGGAATTTAGCGATACACGTCCGGTGGGCACTGCTATTCGCTACTATATATATGCAGATGATGTGGGTACTCTGGTGCCCGATACAGACTTGCCAGGCAACAGTGCAGGTTTTACAACGTCCCCGATTGATCTATCGGGCCTCTCAACGACCACCTACAGCACGGTGCGCGTAGGGGCGGTGATGACGACGCTCGACCTTAACGAAACGCCCCGCATCACGGAGTGGGAAGTTCTCTACGACCAGGGCCCCATCCCCTTGGGCAACGTGCCGTTCACGATGATTGGTGCAAAGACAATCGGTACACACTCAGGTGCCCCGGTATACAAATACACGGCGAATCACCAGAGTGATGTGGGGGGAGGTCTTGATATTCCAAATCTTGAGTTTGATACGCACAGGCTCTCGGTGGATGGTGCTACGTTTGGGCACGATGTTGCAGAGAGTTGTCCGCCTTTGCCGCGCTCGCTCTTTGCTGGGGGAAGCATACTTACTCGTTTGTACTTCTTGCCACACACGACGCACTCATTACGTGTTGATGTGCGTACCGCCGACGGGGTAACACTTGCTGATGCGAGCGTGCGGCTGTATCGCACGGGGGTAAACACAACACAGGCGACGGGTGGTTGTGGGCAAACATTCTTTCCAGATCTTGCGTGGGGCACTATCAGTGGCGGGAATGCGTACAGCATTGATATTGCTGCCACAGGATACACACCACAAACGATAACCAACGTGGAAGTAAGTGGCGCATCTGCGGTCAGTGTCATTATGGCCCCATAATAGATACTATGCGCTCATCATCACAACGCGGCATTACGTTCATCGAGTCCCTTGTATGGGTCGCAGTGTTTGTTGTGTCTATGATGGCGCTTATCGTGTCGCTCTTATCTTTTTATCGAGCAAACAACTATACGCTCGACCAAGCACAGGCGGTGTCGGATTCCCGTAGAGCAATTGAAAAGGTGGTGCAGACATTGCGTGAGGCAACTTATTCGAGTGAAGGTGCGTATCCGATTGTGGCTATGTCGACATCGTCAATAACCTTTTATGCTGACGTAGATGCTGACCCGCTTATCGAACGAGTCCGCTATTTCTTGAGTGGCTCGGCTTTGAAGCGAGGGATTGTTGACCCGTCAGGTGATCCGCCTGCGTATACGGCCGCCGAGGTGGTAGCGACCACGTCTGAGCACATTCGTAACCTAAGCTTGGGACAGGGATTCTTCACCTACATAAATGAGAGTGGAGCGACCATCACCAACCTTGCCGATGTGGCTTCTTTGCGTTTCGTAACCGTGGAGGCGGTGGTAAACGTAAAGCCAGACCGACTTCCGAATGAGCTCACAGTTCGATCTGCTGCCGCATTGAGAAATCTTGAGAACGCAATATGAGAAACGTTATGACACCAAAACGGCGAGGGGTTACGGTCATGCTGGTGCTGGTGTTTATGGGTGTGTTTGGTTTGGCTGTCTCAACGCTGGCAAGCTACATTTTCACGCAATCGAACGTATCTCGTGCAAAGTTGGCGCGTGAGCAAGCGTTTTCTGTTGCGGAAGCAGGGCTGGAATACTACCGTTGGTTCCTTGAACATAATCCCGGCAACCTCACGAACGGAACGGGGGCTAGCGGTCCCTATGAATACACGGTTACTGACCCAGAGGGAGGTGAGCTGGGTACTGCGTCCATCTCAGTCACGGGGAACACTGTGTGCAATGTGTTGCAATCGGTAGACATTAGTTCAGAGGGGAGTGCAGATGCCAATCCGGCATTTTCGCGGACCCTCTCTGCACGCTACGCGCAGCCGTCTGTTGCACGGTTCTCTCATGTGCTCAATGCGAATGTGTGGGCAGGTGCCGATAGAAATATCACAGGACCCTACCATTCCAATGGTGGTATCCGTATGGATGGAACCAACAACTCAACCGTCTCCAGTGGTGTGTCTACCTGGCTCTGCACCTCAAGCTTTGGATGCAGCCCCAACCAGAATCGCCCCGGAGTCTTCGGCGGCAGTCCCAATTCGTCCCTGTGGGAATTCCCAGTGCCGCAAGTGAACTTTGCAGGAATGCTTTCCGACCTCCCATCACTCAAAACGCGTGCGCAATCAAACGGCCTGTACTTTGCGTCGTATAGTGGAGGAAACGATCGCAGAGGATACTGGCTTATTTTCAACAGTGACCGTACGGTTACGGTGCGCCGAGTGACGGGTACCAACTATGCGGACTCTATCCATATCGACAACATGGGTACTTGGGTGCGCGACTACCATCGTATTACTACGTACAACACCCTCGGCACGTATACGATTCCAGCAAACTGCGGGCTTATCTTTGTTGAAGATAAGGTATGGGTACAAGGAACCATTTCCGGCAAAGTAACTTTGGTTGCTGCAGATTTGGTGCATGCGGGGTATGCACCAGACATGATTTTGCAAAACAACATTAGTTATACGACACCTGCTGGTTCCGACGGATTCACCGCAATAGCCGAGCATTCGGTTCTGTATGGCTATGATGTGCCTACCAACATGAGTGTTCGTGGTATTTACGTTGCACAAACGGGGTATTACGGCAGAAATTTGTATCCATGCACCTACGCCCCCTATGATAAACGCAATTCGCTATTACTCCATGGGTCAATTGTGTCGACACAACGTGTCGGTACACAGTGGAGCTACAGTATGTCTGGGTGTGGGAACACGTGGTCGGGCTTCAATACAAGAACCGACTCCTATGACCGCCTACTCGCCCTTGATCCACCTCCTTTTACTCCGGTAACCAGTGCCGACCACCGATTCATCTTGTGGAGGGAGGAGCAATAGTGGGCGAAGTGCGCATGCTACACTTTCTTGCATGATTCTCGTTCTAAATTGGAAGATGAACCCAAAGACGAGAGCCGACGCGCTCGCTCTCTTGGCAGAGACTAAAAAGGGTGCCGCAAAAAAGAAGATGACGGCCATTGTTGCTCCGCCAGCTGTATTTTTGAGCGACGTTGTTAAGAAGAAAGGTTCGCTTCGTGTTGCAGCACAGCAGGTACACGCGGAAGAGGGAGGGTCGCACACCGGTGATATTGCAGCACCTCAGGTTAAAAGTGTTGGTGCAGAATATGTCATTGTGGGCCACGCCGAGCGTCGAGCATTGGGAGAAACAAACCAAGATGTGGGCAAGAAAGTCGCCGCAGCACTTGCGGCAGGGCTGCTACCCATTATCTGTGTTGGGGAAAGTGCGCGAGACGCGCATGGCCACTACCTTGAGTTTGTGCAGACACAGCTCGAGGAAGCATTGCGTACTGTGATGAAGGTAAAGGCGCGACACCTCTTGGTTGCCTACGAACCCGTGTGGGCTATTGGTGCCGCTAAACCGATGAGTACTCACGAAATGCATGAAATGACGATTTTCATTCGCAAGTTTCTTTTTGCAAAGTTTGGTAAACCGGGTATGACCATTCCTGTCCTGTATGGAGGCTCTATCGATGGGGCGAGCGCGCGCGACATGCTTTTGCATGGCGAGGTGGAAGGGCTTCTGGTGGGGCGCGCAAGTAGCGACCTGACGAAGCTGCGAGAGTTGTTTGCTGCACTATAGAACCATGCGCTACTTTAAAGATGTTGCTGATAGCGAAATTTCCAATAAGAAAGTCATTGTGCGCGCCGATTTGAATGTGCCTATGCAAGGCAAAGTGGTAACCGATACCTACCGCATACGACGTTCTACCAAAAGCATCCTGCATCTACGAGAAAAGGGCGCAAAAACAATCGTTTTGGCGCATATTGGGAGAGATCCGAAAGAATCGCTCGAGTTCGTGGCTGAGGAACTGCGAAAGTACGTCCCACTTTCGTTCGTGAGAGATATTACTGGTTCTGATGCGCATACGGCCATTTCCGCCATGCGTGCAGGAGACGTGCTACTTCTTGAGAATGTCCGAAGAATTCCAGGGGAGACCGACAACGACCAAACATTCGTGCGCAGCATGGCTGGTTACGGCGAGTTCTATGTAAACGATGCATTTTCTGCGGCGCACAGAGCGCATGCCTCTATTGTGGGATTGGCTCAGGCGTTGCCACACTGCGGGGGATATCTACTGCAGGAGGAAGTTGAGAATCTTTCGCTGGCACTTTCACCTCGCGCACCATCCCTTGCGATCTTAGGAGGTGCCAAGTTTGAGACCAAGGAACCACTCATAAAGAAACTGCTCGATGCGTACGACCATGTGTTTCTTGCTGGGGCGCTGGTCAATGATGCGCTCAAGGCGAAGGGGTACGAAGTCGGCCGCTCACTCATTTCAGATGGGGCACCCGATGCACAGGTGTTGAGTAACCCGAAATTACTCTTACCGGTGGATGTGTTGGTGGAGCGCTCTGATGGGCAGGCGCGCGTACGCCAGGTTCATGAGGTCACGACGGACGAAAAAATTGTTGATATTGGCCCAGAGTCTTTCGCGCTCCTGCTCCCTTTCATTCGAGACGCTCGTACTATTTTGTGGAATGGGCCAACTGGTTGGTATGAAGGTGGCTACGACGATTGGACCCACGCACTGGCACAGGCCATAGCCGAAAGTAAGGCACAGTCTGTCGTTGGCGGTGGTGATACGGTAGCTGCGATAGGGAAAAGCGGGCTGGACCAACAGTTTACTTTCTTGTCTACGGCAGGAGGTGCCATGTTGGAATTTCTCTTAAATGGCACGTTGCCCGGGTTGCAGGCATTGGAGTAACCCTACACGGATGCCACCCTGTGGCATATTTCAGTAAGAGCTGTGCACAGTATCCGTCTTTCACAGGACTCACCCTTCTGGGACAATGAGTTCACTTATTCACTCACACTCTTTTATGAAGAAAACTATTATTGGGATGTTTCTTGCGGTCGTTTTTGCAGCGTTGCCTTTTGCTTCCTCTGCGATAACGGTGAATGACGTGCAAACGCAAATAGACGCCCTCCTTGCTCAGATTCAGATGCTACAAGAGCAGCTCGTGCAGCTCACCAGTGGCGGTGGCACCGTGGTGACTCAGCCAGTCTTTCCAAATCCAGACCGATGCTACCCCCTAGATCGTGTTCTTCGTTTCGGCCATCGCGGTGACGATGTCCGCGCTCTCCAAGAACGTCTTCAGGAGGAGGGTCTTTTTTCCGGTGAAGCAACGGGTTACTTTGGGGCTGCTACTCAGGCAGCAGTGCAGCAGCTTCAAGCTAATGAAGGTATCGTCAGTGGTGGGTCCCCCGATACCACTGGGTACGGCATGGTAGGCCCACGAACCTCTCAGCGCATTTGGATTTGTGACGGTGGTACCGATCCTTATCCTAGTCGCTTGCATGCCACACCACGAGAAGGTTCCGCTCCACTGTGGGTTTCGTTCGAAACACGTATTGGAGGTCTGCGCATGGCAAACCCTTCATATCTTATCGACTTTGGCGATGGTACTTCAGAAAAGCCTTCAGAATGCTACGCGCCTGCTGATGCGTGCATGAGTGCAGGGGTCAATAAACATCTCTATCAGAATGCGGGTACATACGTCGCGCGTCTTCTTGAAATTGATGATGCGTGCCGTGGTGCGACTGGTTGTATGGCTCCTGTGTCTCAGCGTGAAATTGCATCCGTGCGCATCAACGTGCGGGATGGTGTAGCGTGCCCGATGGTTGAATACCAGCGACCACTGTGTGGCGAAGGTGAGGAGGCACGTCCTGTGAATCCAAACGGTCAGTGTCCAGGACCTTGGCAGTGTGTACCAGTAGAAGCTCCTGCACAGTGCAGGGTCTGGTTTGACGGATGCAACACATGTAGCCGTACCTCACCCGGAGGAATGATGGCGTGTACGATGATGTACTGCTTTGCGCCAAGTCAGCCTGTGTGTCGCGAATACTTCGACGGCTCGAGCAGCAACAAACCTCCTGTTATTTCTGGGTTCACTGGACCGACAGTTCTCTACACCAATCAGTCAGGAACATGGAAGATTGATGCGCGCGACCCTGAGAACCAATCGTTGTCGTATCAAATTCATTGGGGTGACGTGGATGGGCTCGCTGCAAGTAATGCGCAAGGTATATATGACATGGAGCGTGGCGTAGTACAGAATACGACGTTTACGCACGCCTACAGTACTCCTGGCACGTACACGATTTCCATCACTGTGCGAGACACAGGCGGGCAATCGGCAGTTACGACAACGACTGTTCGCGTAGAGGGAAATGTCGCAAGTACGGATCTTGATGCATCGCCGAAAAGTGGTAATGCGCCGCTGATCGTGACTTTCACGACTAAAGGAACGACGTCGTCTTGGATGAATGGAAATGAAATGGTACACATGGCGGATGGTGGCACGCGCTACATTGATTTCGGTGATGGGCAGGTACAGCGGCTTGATTGTCCAACGCCAGCATATAGTTCGACGTGCGTGCTGCGCATGAGCCATACCTATAACCAACCGGGTACGTACATCGCAAAACTATTTGTGGCTGGGTATTACGGCGTACAAAACGATGCAGTCTATGGTACGCGAAGTGATATCGCGCAGACCAAGGTGCAGGTTTTTGGTCCTGTGGCGGGAGGCGGAGGGACAGCATGCACCGCTCAATATGCGCCCGTGTGTGGGGAGAAGACCTTCTGTTCAGTGAATACAGGTTCTGAAAGTGGCAGTATCTATCCAGGGCAGTGTGCGTTGCAGCGAAAGACGTATTCAAATGAGTGCTTTGCTCAAGCTGATGGCGCTTCAATTGTATGGAAAGGAAGCTGTGAAGTGTACTAAGTAGTAGAGACCGTATACAAAGCGCCGGCTATCGCCGGCGCTTTGTATTGAACAACCTTACGCATTTCTAATCTTCTCTGCGATGGTCGCGAGAGCGGCGTCATCTGCACGCTCACTATCGTGTGACGACATAAAACCTTCGTACACCGGGAAGAAGCGACGTTCATGTGACTTGTGCTGTCTCCATGATTCGTCTGAGGTGCCGTGCATTGGGAAAAGTTTCGCGTGTAGATGGTTCACA
Organism: Minisyncoccota bacterium; assembly: GCA_018060545.1. GTDB lineage: Bacteria > Patescibacteriota > Minisyncoccia > Phycocordibacterales > UBA2100 > JAGOVW01. The sequence continues at coordinate 49,210 of JAGOVW010000001.1, read as the reverse complement.
CCGAATCCTTCAAACATAAAGCCGGTACGCCCCACATCCGGGAATGCGGCGTCAATCTTTCTCGCAACGATGCGCGCTGCTCTAAATATACCGTCCGCCACCTCTTCTGGGACTGCAGCGACATAGCTATCTTGGTGTTCCTTGGGTATGACGACGGTGAAACCTTCAGTGTTTGGAAAGATGGAAAGAAATGCCAGATGCTTATCGTCCTCCCAGACCCGGTGACAGGGCATGGTTCCTTGAGCAATACCGCAAAAAATACAGTCTTGAATATGAGTCATCATGAGAGTATAGCAAAGAGGGTGGTGTGCAGTGCCCCGGTACCCATCACTTCTCTGTATGTAAACCCCGTAACGTATGGTGGTACCATGCTCCCATGGTATTGCCAGATTTTCTTACGAAACTCCTGAACGAGCGAGGCTTTGTTTCGGATGTAGAAAAAGACGTGTTCCTTTCACCCGATTTCAATAGAGGTACACACAGTACGTTCCTTTTGGCAGATGTTCGCCGTGCAGCGGAGAGAATATTAATGGCACACACTCACCATGAATCGATAGCCATTTACGCTGATTTCGACGCCGATGGTATTCCCGGGGCAGTTGTTCTCCATGACCTGTTCAAAAAGTTAGGAATAACGCCGCTCGTGCACATCCCGCATAGGCATAACGAAGGATATGGATTGCATCCAGCGGCGGTCGACACTCTCCATGCCCAAGGGGTGACGCTCATTATTTCAGTAGACGTAGGTATTAGTGGTCATGCGGGGGCGTTGCGCGCAAAGGAGCGTGGCATCGACTTGATTATTACGGACCACCACGAGTTACCTGCAGAGCTTCCTGTAGCGTGCGCCATAGTACATCCACGACTCATATGTGCAGAGACAAAAGAGCCGTACCCGTTTCCGCATCTCTGTGGTGCAGCGGTTGCATTTAAGTTAGTGCAAGCCGTGCTGGCGGTCGGCCGGGAGCAAGAACATGCCTCATGTATCGCTATCCCTGAGGGGTGGGAGAAGTGGCTTTTGGATATGGTGGGTATTGCCACGCTTTCAGACATGGTGCCGCTCGTCGGTGAAAATCGTGTACTTGCACATTACGGCCTCACGGTGTTGCGTAAATCGCCGCGCAAAGGGCTGCGTGCTTTATGTAAGAAAAATCGCATTGACCAGAGTACAATTACCGAGGAAGACATCGGCTTTACAATCACTCCCCGCATAAATGCGGCTTCGCGAATGGATGAGCCAGAGCTCGCGTTTCGTCTCTTGGCCACAGCAGATGCCGACGAGGCAGACATGCTTGCCGCTACCCTTGAAAAGCTGAACACGAAGCGTAAGGGTGCTGTCGCATCGGTCGTAAAAATTGCACGCGCCAAAGTTCAAGAAAGGCATCCTCATGATTTTGTCGCAGTTGTGGGCGACCCTTCGTGGAAACCATCACTCTTAGGGCTGGCAGCAAATTCTCTCTTGGAAGGTCGCGCGGGCGTGGTGTGCTTGTGGGGAAGAGATGGTACCGGCGTCCTCAAAGGGTCGTGCCGCTCAGACGGTAGTGTGCATGTCACCGAGATGTTTGCGGCGGCTGGAGTGGCACTTGAGGAATCCGGTGGACATGCGTGTGCGGGTGGTTTTTCAGTGTCTCATGACGCAGTGCACACATTGCATACGCATTTCTCGAGGGTGGCGCGTACTATTCCTGCGGCCCCGGTCATGGCTGCTGCCCACGCTATCCATCCTAAGGAGCTGACATATACACTGTATGAGTCACTGCGCGTCCTTGCCCCCTTTGGTGTCGGTAATGAAAAGCCTCAACTTGAACTACCCGACGTGCTCATTGAGGAGGTGCGCATCTTTGGAAAGGAAGGAAATCATACAGAGATACTCGTCTCGAAGGACGGCTACCGTATTCGAGCGTTCCAGTTCTTTAAAACGCCCGACGAGTTCACGCGACCTCCAGCAGTGGGAGAGTATTGCACGCTGATTGGCTCTGTTGAGAGGGACCAGTTCAAAGGATTCCGAAAAGTGGCACTACGCACAGTGGACGTGCGGTAATGCAGTCCCTGGTGGTACACTGTGCGCATATGAAAGACCTCACTGTAAAAGCATTATTCACCTGGGCGTGGGAGAAGTTTACTCAGCGACCATGGATGTTTATTGGTTTGTTCGCACTTGCATTGGTAGTATCAGCAATCTCGTCAGGGATTCTCAGCGCTGCAGAAGGGATTGCAGGGGTTCACCAGCTCTTATGGTTGGGTGACTACGCAGTGCAGACACTGGTGTCCATGGGAATCATGGCAGTGGGTCTTAAGGCGTACAAAGATACAGCGCACCTCTCGGTTCATGATTTGTGGCACCCTACGCGCTTTGTGCCGTACCTTATTGTGACCTTATTAACCGGTATTGCAGTTATCGTTGGTCTCGTGCTCTTGGTGGTACCCGGCTTGGTTGCCATGACCATGTTCTTGTTTGCACCCTACTTGGTCCTTGATAAAGGCATGAGCCCTATTGATGCTATGAAGCACAGTATGAAGATTACCGAAGGACGACGTATGTCACTCTTCGTGTTCTTGCTTTCCTTGATCGGAGCAAACATTTTGGGCGCACTCTTGCTTGGCGTTGGTCTATTGGTGTCGGTACCGGTGTCTCTCTTGGCTACTGTTCGTGCGTACCGTCTGATCGAGGCAATGCCAAAAGCTGAATAGCATGGGAGTTGTTGTTTTTTCAGATGGTGGTGCGCGCAATAATCCCGGTCCCTCTGGTATCGGGGTTGTTGTATATAAAGATGAACAGAAAGTTCTTGAGCTTGCCGAGTACCTGGGTGAGCAAACAAACAACTGGGCTGAATACCAAGGGGTCATACGTGCGCTGGAAAAGCTGGTGGAATTGAACTTGCAAGACGAGCAGGTTGAGGTGCGCATGGACAGTAAGCTGGTTGTTGAGCAGCTCCTAGGGCATTGGAAGATCAAGGAGCCAGGGCTCCAAGAACAGGCACGTCGGGCGAAGGTACTCATGCAGTCGTTTCCTGCGCTCGATTTCACTCACATACCACGGGAAAAGAACAAAGAGGCCGACCTGCTTGCCAATCAAGCGATGGACCAGGGGATGGGTGTAGCTGCGTAGTGTGACCAGTGATGGCACGCTATACTGACGGCATAAACGTCTAAGAGTATCATCATGCCAACTACAGCTGTTTCAGGAGGGATTGCAGGATTTATGCAGTTTATACGCGAGCAAGGTGTTGTAGGGCTCGCCGTCGGTTTTATTCTTGGTGGCGCGGTATCGAAGGTAGTAACCGCACTGGTGAACGATATTGTGAATCCTCTCTTGGGAATGGTGCTTGGTTCTACCGAAGGGTTGAAGGCGATGAAACTTGGACCTGTTCTCTTGGGAGACTTTGTTTCGGTGGCCATTGATTTCATCATCATCGCAGCGGTCGTGTACTTTGTGGTCAAAGGGCTTGGTTTGGATAAGATGGACGCAAAAAAGGCGTAAGTATCACGCCTTTGTGCAAACAAACAAGAGCGCCCACGAGGGCGCTCTTGTTTGTTTAGGAAAATCACGTTATAGCTGTACAAGGTTTGAATGGTAGGAGAACGACATGAGATGGCTCCAGCGAATGACGCGACTTATGCGCGCACCTTCTCTCGAGGAAATGGTGGTAGACATGCCAATCCAAAGTAGTCTCGACACGTCTAGTGACCGCGATTCAGCGATTGTGTTCATTAGGAAGTTTATTTTTCGTGAGAACACTCGCTGCTTCGAAGAAAGGGATCGCAGTGTCGCAGAGCGCGACGCCATGCTTGCCTGGCTAAAGTCTCGCCGAGCGAGTGGTGGATTTGTTGGCAGGCGTGTTAAGAAAAGGCGCAATAAATACGAGCGCCTATTGCCACCACTTCGTGCAAAAATCTTAAAACTCGACGAAGAGTGTGCGGCAATCACGGAGCGTGTGAGTTTAGGTGATGCCACGTATGAACAATTACTGCTCATTCCGCGCGTACTTCGTGTATACGCTTCCGGCGACTCAGCGCTGCATGTGGAGACCGACTATTTGTACGGAGATGATGGGGCGTATTGGTGGCGTATCGGTAGGTTTCGCATCACCGTGGCGCAGAATGGAGAGCTCTGGTGGCAGAATCTAGACAGACATGATGCGAACCATTGGCATGCCCCTCAAATTGCTCTTCATGGCAAGGTGGGATGTTTTGGCGATGTGGCTGGCAGAATAGTTTCTCAGTCTCTGGGGACGAAAAATTTGCCTGTCCTCGTAAGTCTTGCAGTGCGTTTTCCCGAGTGTTTCAAGCAGGGTGTGTCAGCACCACCGGGCCCTTGGCGCAAGGTGGCACGAACAGAAATTCCTGAGTGGTACAGGCAATAGCAAACTGCCTTCTACATCTTTGGACTACAAAGGCGAGAGCGGTAAGCTCTTGCCTTTTTCAATGAATACACCTAGGCTCAGAGCAGGTTAGAAGCTACGAGAGGATGCAGGGATGACCGTCTGGAAAGATGAAACGTTCTTTAGGCCTGAGTGGCAGTTGGGTCGAGCGATCCACGTTATTGGGTGTGGCTCTCTGGGGAGTTTGTATGGAACATCGTTGGCGCGAGCTGGTGCCACGAACTTGCACCTCTGGGACTTTGATGTGGTTGAGGCACACAATGCTCACAACCAACAGTTTTTCCCAGCACAAGTGGGTATGTCAAAAGTTGAAGCACTTGCCCAGATTATTGCGGAAATACGGCCCGGCGAGCAAGTGTGCTCTCTCCATACAGAGCGAGTCACCAAGGATACCGTGCTCAGTGGTATCGTGTTGTTTGGCGTCGACACGTGGTCTGCGCGGTACGAGATTAACTCTCATTGCTTGCGCGAGAATCCGGACGTGAGTTTCGTGGGAGACGGACGCCTGGGAGCGTCGTTTGGCAGGGTGTATGGCTATGATCCAAACAATGCTCGACACATGGAGTGTCTCTATACGGACGATCATTTGCCAAGCGTACCGCCACCTGACCCGGTGGAGCCTGTATGCGCCGCCACACCACCTGTTATTGCAATGACCAATGTAATTGCCGGTATGGTGCTGTGGCGTCTAGGCCGATGGTTGCATTTCGAGCAAGGATGCCCAGACCCGTACCACAACTTCATGTTTTTGGGATTCGTGCCCCCAATGGTTGAATTCCAAGAGTGGGTGTAAACCTTGACGCTATAAAGAGCGGTCCGTACACTCAGGGTAGTTGCGTGTGCTCGCCACGCCACTGTAGCTATCTCAGCAAGCGAGTCTTAAGAGGAGTGACACATGTCACGCATGGAAGAAAAGGGTTCAGCCCCGAAGACAACCATGTTTGGGCCAGCCGGTTCCGCTGCGGCAGGCAACTCCACGAACGCTACGGCGCGCAATCGCATGACGCCAGAGGCAGACGCTGCTCGCCGAGCTGCGGTCTACACAGGCTAAGTCGCGAAACGAGAGCACTTTCAGCAGCCCCCTTTCACGCAAAGGGGGCTGCACTCATACACTTGTTACCATGTGCGTATGCGGGGGAGCGCCTTTTTCTCCGGTCTTGCAACTTTCTTGGCGGCAACGGCCGCTGCGCTCGTCTTTCCCTTGGGGTGGTGGGACATTGCGTGGGTAACGGTTGTCGGCGTGTTACTCGCTGTTTCCGCTCTGGTGCTGCGTACGAAGTACGGAGGCAGGATCATTCTCATAGCCTGTATCTGCGTAGTGGCGATGGTGCGTGTTGCGGTAATGTCGCCGCTTACTCATCCACATGCTGATGCACATCTTGGCGATACAGTGCAACTCACCGGCGTGATACAGGATCAGATTGACGAGCGTGAAGCATCGGCGCACATCACGGTATTCATAACGCATATCAATGGTGAAACGGTCCCGACCGCAGCGTCTCTGCGTGCCCTCGTGGCTGTAGCGCCACACCCGGCCGCTTCTTACGGGGATACGGTAGTAGTTGAAGGTGTGCTTGGAAAGCCTGAAGTATTTAAAACGGACGCGGGGCGCCTCTTCGATTACCCACAGTACCTGGCCGTCTCGGGTATTGGCTACACAGTTCGATTTGCATACATAGTAGAAACAAAAAATGGGGGCGCATCAATGCGCCGCACTCTGTATGAAATCAAAGATGTGTATCTCGAAGGTCTTGGTCAGGCATTGATCGAGCCCTATGCAGCGCTTGCAGGCGGCCTTACGGTGGGCGACAAGCGTGCATTGGGCGGTGAACTACTGGATACATTTCGTGATTCGGGAATTGTGCACATTGTCGTTTTGTCTGGTTTCAACATAACCATCATCGTTGCGTTCTTACTCGGCTGGTTGCGAGACACAGACAAGCGCGCGCAGCTTACCTTGGGAGTGGTGGTCATTGTCGCTTTTGTGCTCATGACGGGGGCGTCTGCAACCGGCGTACGTGCTGGCGTCATGGCTGCGCTGGCGCTGATGGCCACTGCGCTATCGCGACAGTACGTCATAATTCGTGCGCTCGGCATAACTGCTGGCGGTATGGTGCTTTGGAATCCACGTATTCTTTTGTGGGATCCTGGGTTTCAACTTTCTATAATTGCGACGATTGGTTTGATCTCGGTCGCGCCGCTCATTGCGCAGCGGCTCATGTGGCTCACTGAACGATGTGGCGTGCGCGAGATTGTGGCAAGCACCATAGGAACGCAGATTGCTGTGCTGCCGCTCCTCATATATCAGATTGGAGAAATATCACTGGTGGCGCTTCCTGCAAACGTGCTCGTGCTTCCCATCGTTCCTTTTGCGATGCTTCTGGCATCCTTCGCAGGTGTATCCGGTATGATCGGGGTTCCTTTTGCGGCGGTCGTGGGTTACCCAGCACATCTTCTTTTGCAGTGGATTGTGTTTGTTGCCGAGAAGGCTGCTGCGGCTCCGTATGCAACGATAACCATGCCCAGCATGCCCCTGTGGCTCGTGCTCGGTATCTATACTGCCGCGATGATTTGGCTCGTTAGGCGATCAAACGATTCTCCACGACACTCCAATTTAGATTCTTGAAAAATGCATCAACGTATTTTGCTTTTCCTGCGGCCCCGTAATCCAAGAGATACGCATGCTCCCAGACATCGAGTGCGATGATGATCGGAAGCGTGGCGAAGTGGCCTTGGTGTTGTTCGCCTGAGAAGCCAAGATGAAACATATTTTCCTTTTGATCGAAATAGAGATTCGCCCAGCCTGGGCCACGCATCAAGGCAACGCCTTTCATTTGTTGGACCAATACTTCGACGCTGCCGAATTGGAGCGTGAGTGCTTGAGATAGTGCGCTATCAGCACTAAACGGTGTCGCACCTCCCTCAAGCTGCGCAAAATAAAGCTCGTGGAGGCGCATGCCACCAAACTCAAACGAGCGACGACGAATTATCTCAGACAACGCGTGAGCATTTTTCTCAGAATCAACGGCGAGGTCAACAATTAAGTTGCTCATGGCGTTGAAATTCTTTACGTATCCCTGATACAGGCCGAGATGCTCTTCAATGGAGCGAGCCGAAATGCCTTCGAGTGTTGGGATGGTAAATGTTTTTGCTTCGTATGTGTGCATAGGGTGAGGTTACCGATTAAAAAGGAAAAATCATGGGGAACACCAGCAGTATAGCAAAGCGGCGTATACTGGATGGATGTCGAGAACAGTCGCTCTGTGGGGTGTGCTGGCGTGCCTCTGTATAGCAAGTGTCGCTCTGTGGGGCGCGGTGGTTACACTTTCACGGCCAAGTGACCTCACGGTCACCTTTTTGAACGTAGGCCAAGGTGACGCTATTTTTATACAGTCACCGACGAGGCGGCAGGTATTGGTAGATGGTGGGCGTGACCGGGCGGTATTGCGTGAGTTGGGTGCCGTGATGCCCTGGTGGGATCGGAGTATTGATGTGGTGGTGGCCACACACCCCGATGCAGATCATGTGGGAGGACTTTTTGACGTGCTGGCGCGCTACGGGGTACAAACCATTTTCCAAAGTGGAGTGCAGAACGACACGCCACAAACGGAATCACTCCTCTCAGCTGTTTCCAGAGAGCGCAGCAATGGGGCACAAGAGCTTCTCGCCCGCCGAGGGCAGCGCATTGATATAGGTGGTGGGGCATACATCGAGATGTTGTTTCCCGACCGAGACGTATCTGGCCTTGAAACGAACACTGCATCTATCGTGATGCGGGTCGTGTATGGAGAAACGGCGTTTCTCCTGAACGGGGATTCGCCGAAATCGATTGAAGAGTACCTCGTTCAGTTGGACGGCACTCATTTACAAGCAAACGTCTTGAAGGCGGGGCACCATGGGTCAGATACCTCGTCGGCCGTGTCATTCGTAGGGCATGTGTCTCCAGAGTGGGTGGTGTTCTCGCGTGGTTGCAACAATACCTATGGGCATCCCCATAAAGAGGTGGTTGACCTTATGAAACGTTTCGAGATTGCTACCAAGGATACGTGCCTGGACGGTCGGGTGTCTTTCGTATCAGATGGCAAGACGGTGCTTGCTAAATAGGCATTTTTGTTATATAATACCAAGCAGAAAGAGCATGCACCCGCATGCTTTGGAATTAGGAGAAAAGCCTTGAAAAACATCATGAAATGCGGATTGGCCGCTCTTGGTTTGTGGGTCCTTGCTGTGCCCGCTTCGGCGCAGTACACGGGTGACCCGTACGCCGTGCTGCGCGGCATGACGTGCGATTCGCGACTCCCGAACTGCGGCCAACACCAGGGTCGTCCGGGTCAGCCGAACGATGGCAGGTACAGGCACTATGGGCGTGCATTTCCGGAGAGGCGTGACAACCTCCACGGGCGCCCGCTCTTTGGGCACGGTGCCGGTCTGACCAGCGGTCGCTACGGCGATCGCCGAGTGAGGCAGTTTGATGGCCGGTTCCGCTACGAGAATCGTCGTGGTGGGCACGTGTATCAAGGCGCACCGCAGGTGCACCGGCGAGCTCCTCAGTTGATGGGGCACAATGTGTGCGACTTCGATGCGCACGGGCGTCCTCTGGGTTGCAGGTTTGTACCTGCCAATTGAGGCGACGTCTCCCACATGAAAACAACCCGGACCAAGTGTCCGGGTTGTCCTTTTTTAAAAAGAGAAAACTTTATTTAGCCGCGATAGGGGCATTTCGCTTGATGATGCCTGCCTTTTTCAAGGTTGCATATGCACCATTCTTTCGAAGAGTCTTCAAGCCTTTTGCAGATGCCGTGAAGGTGACTTTCTTGCCAATTTCAGGCACGAATACGGTTTTCTTCTGGAGGTTGACGTGGCGGCGGCGCTTCCCAGTAGGGTTGAACTGCGTTGCGCGAGTGCGGTTAGAGTACCCGCCCCCTACGAGTGAAGTTTTTCCTGTGATGTCACACTTTTTGGCCATAACGCGTCGTATGCTACCATTCTCGCATCGAGTATGCAACCAGACACCATTTTCCTCGTGATTGTGCTCATTTACTCGGTGGTGCTGCACGAAGCGGCACACGGTTACATGGCAAACTACCTCGGCGACCCAACCGCGCGGTTGCTCGGGCGCCTCACCCTGAACCCGCTTAAGCATATTGACCCTATGGGGTCGGTTATCTTGCCAGCACTCTTAGCACTGAGTAACGCGCCATTTCTTTTTGGGTGGGCAAAGCCCGTCCCGTACAACCCATATAACCTACAGCGTGGTGGTAGGTGGGCGGAGGCACTCGTCGCATTCGCAGGTCCTCTCAGTAACATATTCTTGGCAGTAGTTTTTGCTCTGGTAACGCGATTGGCCACTTCTCCCGCGATTGCAGAACTCGCATTTATGATCGTGTCGGTGAACGTGATGCTCGCTTTTTTCAACCTGGTTCCTATTCCACCGCTTGATGGTTCAAAAATATTGTCAGCACTCCTGCCGCACCCACTGAATCTTTCGTGGGAACGCGTACGCGCCCAACTGGAACACAACCCGTTTCTAGGTTTCGGCATGGTCATTCTTTTCGTGGTTCTCTTTGGAGGTGTATTTGGAAACGCGGTATTTACTCTGGCGCGCACTCTAGCGGGCGTATGAATAAAAAGTGGGTGGTGGGTGTCGTCTGTGTGTGCGCGATAGGTGCAGGGATGTCGCTTCTTGTATCGAAACAACGTCCGGTAAGTACCGAGGTGCTGATTGAGCAGGGCAGCCTGTCCATAGTACTCACACCGGATGGGTTTGTTCCCAAGGAGCCCACCATTCGAGTTGGAACGGTGGTCACCTTTACCAATACGACCGGGCGAGAGTATTGGCCAGCTTCCGACCTTCACCCATCACACGCTATCTATGCAGCATTTGACCCTTTGCGACCACTGCAGCCTGACGAATCGTGGAGCTTCACTTTCGATAAGGTAGGGACATGGGGGCTTCACGACCATATCCGTTCGTACTACACTGGCCTGATTCATGTCGTGGAGTAATACACAGGTGCGCAACACAGTAATCGTCGGGCTTGCGGCACTCGCTGCCGCAGGGGCGCTGCTATTTTTTGTCTTTGGGCGATCGAACGTGTACATCGCACAAGCTGACGAGTGTGCAATTCAGTTTCAGCAAGCTGACGAGCAGATTGGGTGCTGGTACCGCATCATCGAAGAAGCAATCAATAACGAAAGCATTGACGCGGGAATGGACGTGTTTTCGCACGTATACGAAACATATAAGCCATTCATCGAAACGGGGTGCCACCGGCATGCGCACAAGGTGGGCGACATCGTCTACTACGGGCAATATCTCGCTAACCCAGACATTGATGCCATCGATTTCCCGCAATCAACAACCGCCTGCGGGTACGGGTTCTATCACGGATTTTTGGAACACCTGATTCAGGATAATCCGGACTCGGCTTTCGTTACGGATGTTTGCACCAAGTTGGGAAACAAGTACGGCGAAACTATGGGAGACATCCAGCTCACCTGCTATCACGGTTCAGGGCACGGTTTCATGCTCGCTGAAATCGAAAAGCAGGAGAAGCAGTATTGGGGGAACATTCCCGTATTTTCTAAACGTCCGATGGAACTATGTAATGGGTTGCCTGAAGCGCGAGAGGGTGACCGGGAAGAATGTCGACAGGGGATTTTCAATGTGATCGTTGACTGGGGTGAGGTGAATAATTACGGGTTTTCCTATGATAAGAATGCGCCGCTAAAACTGTGCCGCGGGCTTCCAGAGGGTTGGCTACACGCGTGTTATTACGAGGCCGCACAGAAGTTCGACGCTATTGCACAAAAAGATTTACAGACCGCGTGGCGTATTGCCCAGGCAGAATCCCCGACACATGCGCTCATGATTCTGAACGTTGCTGTGGCAGGTGTTGTGCAGCAAATCATATCAAAAGGGGAGCACGCGGAGTTTGGGAAAGGGTGCGTTACTCTGCCTTCGGAGCCGAAAGCAGGATGTGTCGAGTCTGTGGTAAATGGGCTCTATGAGCATGGAGCACCCACGCAGGAGTACAAAGAGGCACTCGCTTTTTGTGGGCTGGATTATATCCAGAGTGATGCGGATGCGTCAGAGGCATGCATGCGTGCGTTTGTGCAGCGATTGACCCGTTTCTACACCCCTGAGCGTATTGCGAATGAAATATGCCCCCTTTTGGAAGGGAAACCACGCGAAACGTGCGATACATTCGGAGAATAGGAAGTGCTTGAACTCTACGAAGGAAAGGGGTAGGGTGAAAAAGGAGGTGAGCCACTCTCACTTACATACGGTCAATAGGAGGTTTAGCCGTGAACCATGTTTTCTTCTACCTTTGCGCAAGTCTGTTTCTGATGAGCGGAGCTGCAACAGGTGCGCTGTACTACCTCGCCAGTATCCAGCTTGCCGACGGTACGCTCGTCGTGCCCATGTCCATCCTTACGCTCGTTCTGGCAGCTGGCGTCGTGTACTTCGGTGTCAGCGTTCGTCGGCATGCACACGTGGTGCGCACGTTTGGCATCAAGTCGCTCATCATCGGTGTGGGCATGATCGTCGCTAAGCTCTCTGCATTCAAAGGGGTGGTGACGCTCGCATCTGCGGTGCAGTTTCTTACTCAGTCGTACAACTGGGGGATTCTGGCCGCCGCGGTTGGCTTCCTGGTCGTCGGTCTCTACCTCATCTTTGAGTTCGAGCACCAACATCACGTTGACCATCTCGTGGAGAAAGCATCGGCTCCACGAGCGTGATTTCCCCGCGGTGCTGTGGCGAGAAAGGGCGCAGGTCTTCGACCTGCGCCCTCACTTTTTGGGTTCGGCAGCCTCGTATTCGATGGTGGCGAGGCTCTCCGGTGCATACGTCGTGTTGCATTATCAGATGCACTGTAGTACAGTGCCCGCACCTCGTTAGAGGCGATTTCACATGGCAACAATCAACCAATTGGTAAAGCGCGGTCGTACTGATCGCATCCGTAAGACCAAAACCGCAACACTCGGTCGCGGTTTCAACGTACTTAAAAATCGCCCAACATTCTACGCGTCACCTTTCAAGCGTGGCACCTGCGTCAAGGTAACTACCAAGACCCCTCGCAAGCCTAACTCGGCTATTCGTAAGATTGCTCGTGTTCGTCTCACCAACGGTCAGGAAGTAACCGCATACATCCCGGGTGAAAAGCACACACTGCAAGAGCACTCAGTAGTTATGATTCGCGGAGGTCGCGTAAAAGACATCGGTGTGCGCTACACGATTGTGCGCGGACGGCTGGACGCTGCTGGTGTTGATGCACGCCGCCGTGGTCGCTCACGCTATGGTGCCAAGAAGCCAAAGGGAGGTAAATAATATTTCATACTATGCGACGCCCGATAAAGAAACGTGATCCTGTTCGCCCTGACCCGGTATACCAGTCAGTGCTCGTGACCAAGCTCGTCAACTACGTGATGGAGCGAGGAAAGAAAGACACTGCACGCAAAGTAATTTACGATGCATTTGAAATCTTGAAGAAGGATGGTGAACCTGCAGGCATGCTTGCTACAGCAATCGAGAATGTGCAGCCGTCGCTTGAGGTTCGCTCGCGCCGCGTTGGTGGTGCGAACTACCAGGTGCCAACTCCTGTTCGCCCTGAACGACAGCTCGCACTTGCACTCCGCTGGATGCGCGACGCAGCTCGCTCTAAGAAAGGAAAGCCTATGTCAGAAAAACTGGCTGCAGAGATTCTTGCTGCAAGCAAGGGAGAGGGTGACGCGATTGCGAAGAAGGAAAACATGCACAAGATGGCAGAGGCCAACAAGGCATTTGCTCACTTTGCGTGGTAATACACAGCACACACAAAACAGGAGAGCCGCCCGAAGGGGCGGCTCTTTTGATGTCTGCAGAATTGTTCACGAGTTTACCGAGAAGGTTCGACCTCAACGACTTGCACGCGGAAAGTGCAGCCTTTCTCGTTGGTGATGTGGAAGGTGTCGTACGCAAGGTCACCCAGTACAAACGTAAACGGCGAAGCGTGCAGTGCAGCCTGGATCTGTCGCATGGTCGTATATGCACGCTCACCAAGGTTGGGTTCGTCATCCGGGTTTACGATGGATCGGATGAGCGTGCAGGCTTCAAATAGAGAAAACGCGTCGAGTCTCCCGGGAGGGTTTACCGACAGGTAGCCGTGCAGCCTTGTGAGTGCAGCCGCTCTGTCCTCAGGTGAGGTCTGTAGTTCGCGTGCCGCCTCTTCTACCCAGTATCGCAGGCTGACCATCGTGAGTTTTTCTGCGCCACGCTTTTCTGATGCGCTGAGCATCAGGGCGAGCATTTTTTCGAGCACTGCCTTAGTCGGGTCAAGCATAGAACTCTCTCCTTGGTGCTTGGTGCCAGTTGTCTGTGTACCGCATCGATGCCTCTTCTGCAACGTCGGTTCATTTTGCAATTCTGTGGCGGTCTGCTATTCTTCCGGCACGTTAAGGGGTTTCTATTTACTATGTTTTCTACCCGCTAAACGCTAATAACTATTCACTATGTCCCGTGATTACCCGCTCGAGAAAGTTCGCAACTTCGGCATCATCGCGCACATCGATGCTGGAAAGACTACTACATCCGAGCGCATCCTCTACTACACGGGCGAGTCACACAAGATTGGCGAAGTACACGATGGTGCAACAGTAACTGACTGGATGGAACAGGAGCGTGAGCGCGGTATTACGATTACTGCCGCTGCTATCACCTGTTTCTGGAACCCAAGCTACATGGGCGCTGATACGTCATACAAACACCGTTTCAACATCATCGATACCCCAGGGCACATCGACTTCACGTCAGAAGTGCAGCGCTCTATGCGCGTATTGGACGGTGCCGTAGTAGTGTTTGACGGTGTTGCGGGAGTAGAGCCCCAGACTGAAACGAACTGGCGTTATGCAGAAGACGGTTTGGTGCCACGTCTCTGTTTCGTAAACAAACTCGATCGCACAGGAGCATCATTTGAGCGTTCATTCGCTATGATCCGTGACCGTCTCTCAAAGAATGCGGTGCGTATGCAAATTCCTATGGGCGAAGAGGATGCTATGGCAGGTGTCATTGACCTGTTGACGATGGAAGGTATCACTCAGGTGGGAGAGAAGGGCGACAAGGTGATCCGTGGCCCTATTCCAGAACAGTTCATGGCTGATGCAAAGAAGTATCACGCAGAACTCGTGGAGGCGATTGTGGAGCACGATGAGGCAGCGATGAGTGCATACCTTGAAGGTACTGAACCGTCGGTGCCTGAACTTAAAGCAATCCTGCGCAAAGCAACCATTGCAAACAAAGTGTTTCCAACGTTCTGTGGTACTGCACTCAAAAACAAGGGTGTGCAGTTGGTTCTCGACGGTGTGGTGGATTACCTTCCGTCACCACTTGATGTGCCCGCTGCTAAAGGGAAGCATCCAGACACTGGAGAGGAGGTGGAGCGACCAGCATCCGATGAGGCACCGTTTGCTGCATTGGTATTCAAATTGCAGACCGATCCATTCGTAGGTCAGCTCTCATTCTTCCGTGTGTACTCAGGTACATTTGAAGCAGGTCAGACGATGTACAACGCATCAAATGGTAAAAAAGAGCGTGTAGGCCGCATGGTGCGCCTCCAGGCCGACAAGCGCGAAGAGATCAAGAAGGTTCACGCTGGCGAAATTGCAGCGTTTGTAGGTGTACGCGATGCAAAAATTGGCCACTCCGTGTGTGACGAAAAGAATCCAATCATTCTGGAAGAGATTAAGTTCCGCCAGCCGGTGCTTTCAGCTCGTATCGAACCTAAGACCAAGGCAGACCAGGAAAAAATGGGTGTTGCACTCAACAAGCTCACTGACGAAGACCCAACACTACGCATGTACACCGACGAAGAAACAGGAGAGACGATTCTTGCAGGTATGGGTGAGCTGCACCTTGAAATCATCGTTGACCGTATGAAGCGCGAGTTTAATGTGGAAGCTACACTTGGTAAGCCACAGGTTGCATACCGCGAAACCATCCAAGGTTCTGCTGAAATGGAAAACAAGTACATCAAGCAGACGGGTGGTAAGGGTCAGTACGGACACGTGAAGATTCGCTTGAAGCCGCTTGAGCCACTTGAGGAAGGTGCAAAGATTCCAAACAACGTGAAGCGCGACGCTCACTTCGAGTTCATCAACAGCATTAAGGGAGGTGCGATTCCGCAGGAATTCATTCCAGCAGTAGAGAAAGGTGTTCGTGAAGCACTTGATCGCGGTATTCTTGCTGGGTACCCTGTGGTGGACGTATCAGTCGAACTCTACGATGGTTCGTACCACGATGTGGACTCTTCAGAAATTGCCTTCAAACTTTGTGCATCTATGGCTTTCCAAGATGCAGCAAAGATCTCAAAGCCGGTCATTCTCGAACCTGTTATGAAAGTTGAAGTCGTAACTCCAGATAAGTTCATGGGCGACGTGACGGGTAACCTCAACTCAAAGCGTGGACAGGTGCAGTCAATTGATGATCGCTCAGGCGGCCTAAAGGTTATCACCGCACACGTACCGCTTTCAGAGATGTTCGGGTACACCACGGCGCTTCGTTCAATGACCGAAGGTCGCGCAAACTCAACGATGGAATTCGCTCACTACGCTGTAGTTCCTCGCAACGTTGCAGAGGAAGTTATTGCCAGCCGAAAATAGAAACTGTGCACAGTAAAAAGAGGCGCTTAGGCGCCTCTTTTTACATGCGTAGATGTGCAACTGCATAGTTCTATGCCACACTGTGGCCATGGATGAAAACTTTATGAAAGATATCCTGGAATTGGAGAGGCAAATCCAGGCCATGACATACAACGCTAAACATCATGAAGCTGAAGCGTTGCGACTGCACGAGCAGGTAAAGCGAGCAGTTACCACGCTGCAGAAAGAATCTCGCGACATAGCGCCAAAAGAACGTGAGCTACATCAGCTTGAATTACGCATTTCACAACTGCAGGCAGAGATCGGAAGAAAAAAAGCGTTGGTTGAGAAGGATGAACGCGATGTGCGCGCCCTCGAGTCACGTGAGCAAAAAGTTCAAAAAGACACCGACGCGCTAAAGAAAACGGCAGCGAGCCTGAAGCAACAGGTGGATGCAAAAAAACGGGCTGCCTGGCGCTTGAATCAGCTCAAGAAAGATTAGGCACTTTCTAGCGAATAAACGTCTTTGAAAAGGACATGCACGCAGGTGCGTGTTCTTTCAGTGTGTCGCAAAGGCCCGTAATGTCTGAGTTTGCGTTGCTTGCGGTGATGGTCCGTGCTGCCCATTCCACGCACCCCTCATTGTAGGGCGTTCCTTGCGTCGCTACTTCACAGTAGTGAGCAGCTTGTTCGTTGGAGATGTATCCAATGAGACCAATACTGCGACCAACGCTCTCCATGCAAGCGTCACGGTACTGTTCAGGAACACTGTCGTTGCAGAACCGACCTAACGTCCTGAATACTGTGTCCGTATACCTAAATCCTAGAGCAGCATGCACTTTAGGTGCCATCCAAAAAATACAGGTGCGTCGTGCCGTTTCCGTATTCAGGCTCAAGCAAAAGGGAACGGTTGAGGCTCGCGCATGTCCGCCATTGAACGCACCGTCCTGCATGAAGCGCATGTTGTATTCCATAAACGCGCCTCCATAACAGCTCTGCTCGGTGTCGAAGGCGGTGGCATCCATGGTCTTCTCGCACTCTGCAAAACTTTCGCGCGCGGCTTCTTCGGTGTAGCCACGCGAAAAAATAATACTGTGACCTGCAGCATGCAGACAATCCCCGCGTGCTCGAGGTGCAATTTCTCGGCACACACGTTCCGCGTCGAGTGCTGTCTCAATGCCTTGCTCGGGGCTTACTTGGGACACAATTTGGTGTAGGCATCCGTACCCAAACAGAGCGCCGCAGAGTTGGAAAGCTGCGGTAGCACCCTCTCTCTCGAAGAGTATCTGGCCGAGTGCGTGCGCAGAGAGATGCTGGTCTGCAGCAGAGAAGCGGCGTGCTTCACGGCGAACGAATGCCACCGTGCTCGTGCTGCCATGTTCGTTGGCATATACACGTAAAAGCGGTTCGCTGACGACGTCGCGCGCACGTGGGGCTGCGGCATTCTCAAATGACGTCTTTGAATACAGAATGGTGGCTGCAGCGATGATACATACGCACCCCACTAGAATGGATATCGTCGTTTGATGCATGGTCAGAAGAACGGATGACGCACCGTATTAATGCTTGTAAGCTCGTGACCGCACCCTCTGATAACCGACTCGATTCTTGTGCCATACGTGCTTTTTTGGCTCTCGTCTTGGTGTAATGGCTGGAGTTGGGGGATGACTACCTGGTATATGTGCCACCCGGGAATATTTGCCTCGCCGTGTGAGAGGTTTGCTGCTAATACGTCATACGCTGACGCGCGTGCCCAGGAACACAAACGCTTGAAATGAAGACGGGAACTTTCATGGTGCCACGGTGCTTTCTGCAAAGAAGTAATGGGTCCCTTGGTGAGAAATGCCGCATGCGTGGCATGGTCTGGTTGCGACCAGAAGAGGAGTCTGCTGTTTTGCTCTGCTGGTTGCTTGGTGCGCTGTCCGCGAGAGTTCTGACGAGCTCGCAGAGCCTCCAGGAGTGCTTTAAGGGCGCATGCACCACTATCCTGGCCAGCCGAGGCTCCTACCGCAATAGGCGGCATCATGCGCCCATCGCGCACGACGGCCATGATTGTGTAGGTCGGAGCGTCGCTAAAAAGTTGCACAAAGTCCACGGTAAGAGAGTACTGCTCGCACGTTTTGAGAAAGGTCTTCAGATCAGGTGAGTCGGCTGTTAACGAATCATGTGCGATGCGGACAGGGCTGACGCCACCGAGCCAGGTCACCATAATGGCGTCTCTCTCGATGACTTCAAGTGTGCCCGAGAGAAGTGATTGCAGTCGCGTGGGTGCCGTGGCGAGCCCCGTGGTGATGGGCTGGCGTAGGAGCACTTCGCCGCTCTGTCTTGCGTAGGCTGCACTTAGGAGCTGGCTTGGCACAAAGCTCGAACGGTTTCTAGTATATGAGAACGCTGAAGTCCATTGGAGGGAGAGTTCGTCAACGTGTTCTCCATGAGCTGCATGCGTATTATCTGAAAGGACATACGCCGACGCTCGAGGGGTATTTGTGGGTAGCTGGGAGGCAGGCATTCGCGGCGATTGTCCTATGTGACCTGTTTCCGTGAGCCATATTTTGCGCTCGACCGCTTCAGCAAGCGCGGTGCGCATAGCTCGTGATCGAGAAAGTGATGTGCCACCGGCGTTACCACCCACTGAATCAATCGATACACTGTGCTGATAGAAATGAGGTTCATCAGCGAGGGCTTCTTTCCATCGACTGCTGGTAATAACATGCTGATCGAGGAGGTGCGCACGCAGAAGCTCTTCTGTTTCAAGAGCGTGGGCATCGTCGGAAGGTGTCTTGAATCCCAGCTGTTCCCATAAGAGTTTAGCTTCAAGCTGGGCGCGCTGAAGACCAGAGAGCATAAAAGCACTCTACCATGGGCATTTTTTTGTGTGGTTATACACAGCGTTGCAAACTGTATGAACCACGCACGAGTACAATCAGTGCATGTACACCTTCCGTCGTATATCACGTTATGCGTTTGCCGCTGCGGGCCTCTTGGTACTTGCCGTCTCAGTTATCGTGCCCTCTATTCGCGTAAAAGGGAGCACAGTGTCGCTTGAAGGCGACGGTGTTGCTCATGCCGATGTCCCGTCATGCGATTCGTGTTCAACCTGCAGTTCATGTGTGGGTAGTTGTGGCGATGACAGTTGCAGTGACAGTGGTAGCGATGCTGGGTGCGCGGGATCCCCTGGGGAATAAGTAACTAGCTAACCAAACAAAGACATATGTCACTTGTTATTGAACAGCCAGACGCACAGGCGGACCAAACACCAAAAGAGCCAGTTACCATAGAGGGACTGCAAAAAAATCTCTACATCGCACTCGCTGTCTTGGTCATTGTTGCATTGGGAAGCGTCGTTTACTTTTATGACACACTTTTTATCGCCGAGGAGACGCGCCTGACACCAGAGCAAGTCTTCAAGCAGTTGCTCGTTTCGGGTGACTTTGATGCCGCACTGGCGCTCCTCCCTCCCGGAGGAACCGGCGAACCCACAGAGCAGTTTGTCCGTTTTATGTCTGCTTTGCCTGCAGAACAGCTTAAGGCTGCTCAGCTTGCGGAAGAGTCCTATCGTCTTGCAGAAGGGAACCCTGTGGTCCAGGCATCTCACTTGAACACCATCATCGAGCAGCTTTTGGTAAGTCGTGACAAAGACCTGTACGATTATTTCTTCAGAGAAGGTAGCCCTCTCGTATCAATGAAGAAAGACACCATTGATGCGTCCGCCGTTGCTCTTGCAGAGTACGGAATGACCTTGCGACCAACTTCCGTGTCACAAGTTGTACTGTCTCTGCCGCACATCACTGCAGTGAATGTGGCAAAATCACTCACCGCGAAAGGCGTGTCCGAGCACATAACGGAAGGTATTGCGAAGGTGGAAGCTGCGGTTGCACTTAACGAAGCCGAAATGAAGAACATGGCAGTGGGGGACACATACCGCGCGCAGATGCGTATGTTGACCTGGAAAAGTTCGATGTACGGCGCAGCAGCCCTCAAAGACCCGCAGTACCTGCCAAAGCTGAAGGAAAATGCTGACCAGGCGGTCGCGCTCTATCAGCAGCTCGTAGCAGCAAACGGTCGTGACAATTATCTGGAAGCGCGTATCCCGCCAATTCTCGTTACTTATGCCGGAGTCATGTCGCGGCTTGGAGATGAATACGACGCAGATACAGATGGTGCGCTGGAAAAAATTGTAGGGTTTGTACAGAAGAACCCTCAAATGCATGAAGCAGTGTTCGTTGCGACCGCAAAACGTCTCGCCGCACAGAAGGCCGATGATCGTGGGTATCAGTACTCAACATACAAACTGCTTGCAGCAGAAAACGACGCATTCAAAGGGCTTTTGGCACAGTTCGGGCTCACGTTCTAGCCGTTCTTTGGCGAAAAAGTGATCACATACAAGGCGTCTTCGCCCCTCTCGTGAAGATCAAGAAGCGAGGTAGCCAATGCATCATCAAAGCCACCTATAGGTCGTGCCGGAACGGCAAGAGCGGTCGCACACAAGAGTAGATTTTGCGCCAAGTGACCTGCCTCTAGTAATGCAAGATAGTAAGAAAAGCCGCGATATTTTTGAGTGGCCTGCCCCCAGCGAGCGGTAAGGATTATTACGTGTGAGCCTCTTGTAGAGCGCTCCGTGTTGATGAGTTGGGCCATCGTGGGTGCGGTGACTGGCCACAGCGCTTCAAGTGTGTGAATGGTGGGTGCGTAGTGGTACACCATCGGCGTGGCAGAACCTTCAAGTGTCCCCACGAGGTACAGCTCAATGGGGGTGAGGCCTCCACCAGAGGGGTACCCTCGTTTGTGATACCCACGTGCGGCCACAGCATTACCAAGGAGGTTACTGCACGTTTGCAGAGGCAGAGATAGGGGCTGCATCTTGGCATCTTTGCCACTTAAAGACTGTCGCTCCAGAATTACGTCGGTCAGTCCCGTGGTGATTACATCTGGGGCAGGAAGCTGCAGCTGAGGCATGCGCTCATAGCGCTTTTCTGTGGTGACGGGTAGTACTTTGTTCTCTGGCGCTGAAGAAAATCCCTTTCGCAGGCTGCGCACGAAGCGATGCAATGACGCTGGTTGGTCGTGCTCCATGAAATGCATGATACACCTCGGGGTGTCCGCTTGCTCGGTTCGAGCACATTTCCTTGACGTCTCTCTCTCATTTGTTTACGATACGGGGACGGCGCAGGCGCTTTTTATTTTTGCGTCAGCACCTAAGTCGAAATTAGTTATAAACGTTAATTAGCGCAGACACGTTTTCGGGTGAGATAGAGTGTTCTCGCGCTCTCTCCTCCGCAAGCGTACGCGCACACATGGATATGGCAGATGTATTTGACCGTTCCAAGCCGCACGTGAACGTTGGTACCATCGGACACGTGGACCACGGCAAGACCACCACGACTGCTGCAATTCTGAAAGTCCTCGATATGGCGAAGGACCAGGGTTACGGCGCTCGCGTGGAAGGGGTTGATGGTATTGACAACGCACCTGAAGAAAAGGCGCGTGGTATTACGATTTCTATTCACCACTCTGAGTACTGGACGCCGAACAGGCACTATGCTCACGTGGATGCTCCGGGTCACGCAGACTACATTAAGAACATGATCACCGGTGCTGCTCAGATGGACGGTGCTATCCTCGTGGTAGCTGCTCCAGATGGTGCAATGCCTCAGACACGCGAACACATTCTCTTGGCTCGCCAGGTGGGTGTGCCGAAGATCATCGTGTACCTCAACAAGTGTGACATGGTGGACGATAACGACCTTATCGATCTCGTTGAAGAAGAGATTCGTGAGCTCTTGACGAAGCAGCAGTATGACGGTGCAAACGTACCGGTCATCCGCGGTTCTTCACTCAAGGCACTCGAAGCTACTTCTATCACTGATCCATGGGCAGCAAAGATTCTCGAGCTCATCAAGGCTGTAGACGAATTCATCCCGACACCAGTTCGTGAGATGGATAAGCCATTCTTGATGCCTATCGAAGACATCTTCTCTATCGAAGGTCGTGGAACAGTAGTTACTGGCCGTATTGAGCGCGGCAGCATTAAGGTAGGTGCGGAAGTTGAAATTGTCGGTGTAAAGCCAACAGCAAAGACGACCATCACTGGTATCGAAATGTTCAACAAGCAGCTCGATTCTGGACAGGCTGGCGACAACGCAGGAATCCTTCTGCGCAGTGCAAAGAAGGACGATGTGCATCGCGGGCAGGTACTCTGTGCCCCAGGTTCAGTTACTCCTCACACTGAGTTTGAGGCTGAAGTGTACATTCTCTCGAAAGAAGAGGGTGGACGTCACACGCCGTTCTTCTCAGGATACAAGCCACAGTTTTACGTTCGTACTACGGACGTGACCGGCGAAGTAACCCTTAAGGAAGGTGTGGAGATGGTTATGCCTGGCGACACCGTCACCTTTAAGGTGAAGTTGGTAGGCCCAATCGCACTTGAAGATCAGCAGCGCTTTGCTATCCGCGAGGGTGGTAAGACAGTAGGTGCTGGCGTAGTGACCAAGATTGTTGCGTAGGTTCTGGTGGTTTGACTATCGGAAAAAATTCGTGTAGTGTGCGCTCGCTGAACTATGACAACCAAAACGAAGGCAAAAAAGAAATCAGAAGGCGGAAAACTCCGTATCAAGGTGCGTGCCTATGAGCACCGCGTCTTGGACGGGGCGGTCAAACAGATTATTGACACAGCCGCTCGACTTAATGCCTCTGTGGTTGGCCCTATCCCTCTGCCGACGGACATCAAGAAGTACACGGTGAACCGTGCGGCATTCATCGACAAGGATTCGCGAGAACAGTTCGAGATGCGCGTACACAAGCGAGTCATTGATATTCTGAACCCGAACCCAAAGATCATTGAAGCACTGACCAATATCGATTTGCCCTCTGGCGTTTCGATTGATGTCCAGATGTCTTAAGGATCAAACAAAAACACCCCGCTCTGCGGGGTGTTTTTGTTATGTGCGAGTGATTCTTCTTCTTCCGACCACAATATTTTGCGTTGCTGTTGATAACGAGCGCAGGGTGCCCCGCGTGACGGTATAGTGTCCATATGAAACGGTTTCTTACGCTACTTGCCATCACGGCCATTCTCCCGATTGCGGCCCATGCGCAAGCAGGCGAGACAGAGCTCGAAATTCAGATTCGTGCTGCGCTGCAGGAGGATGCGGCGGCACAGGGATATTCAGACGCAGAGCTTGATGAACTGACGGCGGCACTAGCACAGAATGCTGCTGAACAGGGAATATCGGCTGAGGAGGTGTCTGGAACGTATGGATTTGCCCCGGAGTCATTCGAAACGGAAGAAGAGGAGACGTTAGAGGCGACATCCGCAGACACTGCTTCACGCAACCCCTTTCTGATTGTTGGAGGTGTGCTCCTACTCGGAGTACTTTCCTGGCTACTCGTTCGTTCAAAACACTCGCCAGTTAGCGAAGAGGTACCTACAGCGCCCAAAGCTCCCAGTGCATAAGGTGCCCAGGCTTGCATTCCCTGTGTGTCCAGGTATACTGCGCGCACCTTAGAGATTTGTCTCGAAGGCGACCATGTCCCAATAGGGACCACTGGCAGAACGGGAAACCGCGCTGCTGGCGCGGTTACATCATTTTTAAACTATGAAATTCTTACTCGGCACAAAAGGACGCATGACGCAGGTCTTCGATGAGACCGGCCGTGTCACACCGGTCACTATTATCTCAGTGAGTCCACTCACTGTTACTCAGGTCAAAACACTTGAAAAGGATGGCTACAAAGCTATCCAGGTTGGTTATGGTGCGAAGAAGGAAAAGCGTGCAAATAAGGCAGAGAAGGGGCATTTTAAGGATATCGCAGTACCAAAGGTAGTTCGCGAGGTTCGCGACATGGAGGCAGAACGCGGCGCGACTATCGATGTAAGCACTTTCTCAGTTGGCGATACGATTCAAGTATCAGCTATCTCGAAGGGTAAGGGTTTCCAGGGTGTGGTAAAGCGCTACGGTTTTGCCGGAGACCTCGCGACTCACGGTCGCAAGCACACTGAACGCGCAGCGGGATCTATCGGAGGAGGTGGCCGAGCTGGCGGACGTGTGGTAAAAGGAATGCGCATGGCAGGACGTATGGGAGGTGACCGCGTCACGGTCTCTAACCTGAAAGTTGTTCAGATTGATCCGGAAAAGAAGTTCATGCTCATTTCAGGTGCGGTCCCAGGTCGTCCTGGAACAATCGTCGAGATTCGCGGCTAAACCAATTCTATGGCAACCAAGAAAACATCAACAAAAAAAGTAGTCGCCAAGGTAACGGCAGCTGAAGCTATTTCTGCACCTGTACACACTATTGGTGGCAAAAAGGCAGGAACGGTTTCTCTCCCGGGAGGGCTCTTCGGTCTCCCGTGGAATGCATCGCTCGTGCACCAGGTAGTAACTGCTATGCAGGCTAACGCGCGCCCAGCAGTTGCGCATGTGAAGGATCGCGGTGAAGTGCGTGGAGGTGGCAAAAAGCCATGGAAGCAGAAGGGAACCGGCCGTTCACGCCACGGATCTTCTCGCAGCCCTATTTGGATTGGTGGAGGTGTGACTCACGGTCCTCGCAACGAAAAAATATACGCTCAGAAGATCAACAAGAAGATGCGCACAAAGGCTCTCTTCACGGTCCTTTCTCAGAAGGTTAAAGATAACGAGGTATTGTTTGTAGACGCTCTCTCTTTCGCAGCTCCAAAGGCAAAGGAGGCAAAGGAAATGCTCTCAACCCTTGCTAAAGTTGAAGGTTTCTCAGCCATGACACGCCGAAACAACGCAGTCTTGGTAGCGGTACCACACGTTGACGCGGCGACACTCAAGAGTTTCCGAAACTTCGGTAACGTCACTGTCATCGCCGTATCAAACCTCAACCCTGTCGAAGTACTCCGCTTCAAACACCTCCTCATAGCATCTCCAGAAGAATCAGTGGCTCTCCTTGAGAAGCGCAGTACTACTAAGAACGCATAGCATATGGCACTCTTTTCAAAAACAACTAAGAAGAAGGTAGCAAAGAAAGCTACGACGAAGGCAGTGGCTACAAAGGTAGCTGGCGCAATCGTGGCCGAAGGTCTCTCGTGGGTGCTGGTTGGTCCGCGCATTACGGAGAAGGCAACCGATGTGTCAGAGCGCGGTGTATACGTATTTGACGTAGCTACAGCCGCAAACAAGATGCAGATCGCGAAGGCAATCTCACAGGTGTACAAAGTGCAGCCAGTTAAGGTTCGTACCGTCCAGGTGCGAGGAAAAACAGTGCGCAACGCCCGCACAGGCATGACGGGTAAGCGTGTTTCTGGCAAGAAAGCATACGTGTACCTCAAGAAGGGAGACACACTCTCAATAATGTAAACTTATGAAAACATTTAAACCTCGAACTCCAGGACAACGCGGCCGAACACAGATTGCCTATGGCGAGATTCTTACGGTCCAAAAGCCGTTGAAATCGCTTACCAGCGGTCGCAAGCGCGGTGTTGGACGCAACAACCAAGGGCGCATCACCATGCGTCACAAGGGCGCAGGAGCGAAGCGTCGCGATCGTCATGTTGATTTCTTGATGGCAAAGCACGGCGTCCCAGGCATCATCAAGACTGTTGAGTACGATCCAAACCGATCTGCTTTTATTGGTTTGATTGCGTACAAGGATGGAGATCGCCGCTACATGGTGCTTCCTCAGGGAGTTACTGCTGGTGCAGAAATTATGGTTGCTGAAAACGCACCTATCAAGCCGGGTAACCGACTACCTTTGAAACAAATTCCGATTGGTACTTTCATCTACAACATTGAGCTCAAGCCAATGGGTGGAGCAAAAATGGTTCGCTCTGCGGGGAGTTTTGCAGAAGTTATCGCTCAGGATAACGGCTACACCCACGTAAAGATGCCATCGAGCGAAATTCGCAAAGTACCACAGACCTCTTGGGCATCGGTGGGTGCCGTATCAAACGACGAGCATCACTTGGTGAACCTCGGTAAGGCTGGTCGCTCTCGACACCTCGGACGCCGTCCAAAAGTGCGAGGTTCGGCTATGAACCCAGTGGATCACCCTCATGGTGGTGGTGAAGGGCGACAGGGCCGTGGTTTGCGTCGTGCAAAG
Source organism: Minisyncoccota bacterium (assembly GCA_018060545.1). GTDB lineage: Bacteria > Patescibacteriota > Minisyncoccia > Phycocordibacterales > UBA2100 > JAGOVW01. The sequence goes on along the minus strand of JAGOVW010000001.1, from coordinate 23,150 downwards.
ACGATGTGGGGTAAGCCATCAGGAAAAGGCCAAAAGACACGTACACCAAAGAAATACTCAAACTATCTCATCGTGACTCGCCGCAAGGTTGGTAAGAAGCGCGGCTAGTTAATTCACTCCAGACGTGAGCAAGAGAAAGACCCGCTTGGCGGGTCTTTCTCTTGCCCACTTGCCCAACAAAGTGCTACATTCCAGGCGGCCTGCACATAGAGAGTGGAGAACGATAATGTTTACACTACGAACACTCGAAGTAGCTGATGCAAATTTGCTCTGCAGTTTTCGCGGACGCGAGATGCGACGCTTGCAGAAGGAGCCGTCTTCTGACGGATCCGCGCCCACTGAAGCCGAGGTGAGCTTTACGCTCCGTGAACATGAGGAGGCGCGAACGCGAACCCTCGTCGGCATATTTGCTGATGCTCACCTAGTTGGGGTTGGGGTGGTAGTGAATCATGGGCGATCAAAGGGGGAAGTGGGTGGCTATGTAACTCCAGACCGCAAGGGGACTGACGTGTCGCGCGTCTTCTCTGGCTGGGTCCGCAAAGAATGGCCAGATTACTGCATTATGGCTAATGTAGACCCAGGCAAATCCCTCGCACTTGACGCTCTGCAAGCTATCGGGTTCACAGAGGAGCTACTGGCTCAAGGACAGTTGTCCTGGCGGCAGGCGGCATAGTGGCGTACGCGCCAGTACAGACCACGGACAGTGTCCGTGGTCTCTCTTTTACCCTCTATAGACAAGACGAAGCTCTTGCGATTACTTCGGTATATCTGCATGGTGAAGCCTGCATGTTGACAGAGCGGTTCTTTTCGCCTAGTATGGGCGAGCCCTGTGCGGGCTTCTATTTTTATGGCACGATCAATCAAAAAAGGACCATACGTTGACGAGCGACTTTTGCAGAAAGTCCTTAAGCTCGGTAAACCTGGTAAGACCCCTATCGTCACTTGGGCGCGTGCTTCACAGATTCCACCAGAATTCGTAGGCCACACGTTCGGTGTTCACAATGGAAAGACGCACATCCCTGTTTTGGTAACAGATGAAATGGTAGGTCACCGTCTCGGTGAATTCTCGCCAACTACTCGTTTCGGACGACACGGCGGTAAGATGCAGAAGGAAATCGAAATGAAGGCGAAGGAGTCTGAAATTGCTGCAGCAAAGGCTGCTAAGGCGACCGTCGTCGAGAAGAAATAATCTATGAAAGCGTACCTTGCAAACCACCGTCAATCGACACGAAAGACCAGACTCCTGGCAGATTTGGTGCGTGGCAAGGGTGTTGCAGAAGCGCGACACATCCTCCACTACACCGACAAGAAAGGTGCACCAGTATTCCTCAAGCTCATCAACTCTGCGGTAGCCAACGCGCGATCACAAGGTGTGACAGAGGAAGGTTTGTTTGTAAAGGAGATTGCAGTAAATCAAGGTGTAGCGCTCAAGCGCATCATGCCTCAGGCTCGTGGTTCTGCACACTCGTACAAGCGCAATGCTAGCCACATCAGCGTGGTGTTGGGTGCGAAAAACGCAGATAAGAAAGTTGTTACCAATGAAACCGGAGCAAAGACAGCGAAGAAGGCTGCTAAGAAAGCTCGAGCAAAGAAAACCGAATAGCATATGACACACGTTGCACATCCATTTGCACAGCGCCTCGGCATCATTCGTGACTGGAAGTCACGCTGGTTTGCAAAGACCCCTAAAGAGTTCCGCGGCAACATTCGTGTTGATACCACCGTGCGTTCCTTCCTACGCAAGCGCTTGCGTGGTTTTTATGTAACCTCAGTAGAAATCGAACGTAACCAGCGTGCACTTCGTATTTTGATTAAGACCTCTCGTCCGGGTATGGTTATTGGGCGCGGTGGGGAAGGAAGCACCAAGCTCATCAAGGAAATTCAGAAGAAGATCCGTGACGCAGGTATCAAAGAAGTTCCTAACGTCAAGGTAGACATTGAGGAGGTCCGCTCTCCAGAAAGTCAGGCTCCGATTGTTGCATACATGATTGCTGAAGGTCTCGAGAAGCGCATGCCGTTCCGCCGTGTGCTCAAGCAAACGGTTGAGAAGGTTATGGCTAACCGCGACGTGCAGGGTGTTCGTATCGGCATCTCAGGGCGCCTTGGTGGTGCAGAAATGTCTCGCCAGGAGGAGATCAAGCGCGGGCGCGTTCCATTGCAGACACTACGCGCCGATATCGACTTCGCACGAGAAGAGGCCTACCTTTCTTACGGGGTAATCGGGATCAAGGTCTGGATCTACCGAGGAGATATTTTTGCAAAAGATAACGAGCGCAACCGCGCACAATAATTTCTTCGCTTATGTTGTTCCCAAAACGACCAAAACACCGCAAGTGGCAGACAGACCGCACCAACGCAAAGAAGCGTACTCTTCCAGATTACCGCGGCGCAACCATTTCTTTCGGCTCTTTCGGCTTGAAAGCAATGACGCAGTCACGCATGAGCTCGAACCAAATTGAATCGGCTCGTAAGGTTATTTCTCGCAGCCTCGGTAAGACGGGCAAAATGTGGATTCGAGTATTTCCTGACCGACCACGCACACAGAAACCTGCTGAAGTAGGAATGGGTGCTGGAAAAGGCGATTTGAAAGACTATGTATTCGATGTGCGCCCAGGCCGTGTTTTGTTTGAGGTAGACGGTATTCCAGAGGCTGTGGCACGCGAAGCATTGCGCAAGGCAAGCGCAAAGCTCCCGGTTAAGGCTAAAGTAGTCGCTCGCATATAATTCTATGGATATCACCGACATCAGAAAGAAGAGCGACGGGGAACTCACCAAGTTGGTGAATGACCAGCACGAGGCGCTACGCGTATTCCGCTTTAGTGAGGCAGGAAGCCGTGTTCGCAACGTTAAGGAAGGGCATGCAATTAAGCGCACTATTGCACGCGTTTTGACCGAACTGCGCGCTCGAAAGATGGGAAGCCTTGCTGAAACCAATAAAACCGCGTAGGATGCGCAACGCTTATCGTATGACACCAAAAACAACACAAAGCACAGGAAAGACATTGCGTGGCACCGTCGTGAAGAGCGCCATGACCGACACGGTCACGGTCTCTGTAGAACGCTACATCAAACACCCTAAGTACAAGAAGTTCTACCGTGAGTCTAAGAAATACCTTGTACACAACCCAGGGAACACTGTTGGTATTGGTGACATTGTAACCATCCGCGAGACGCGTCCCATCTCGAAGCGAAAGCGATTTATCGTTGCTGAGGTAGTCCGATCAGTAGCAAAAGAAGCAGGTGACGAATAGCGTATGATACAGCCAAACACAATAGTAAAGATTGCGGACAATTCCGGCGGTAAGGTCGGGTTCGTCTTCAAAATTCTCGGAGGCAGCAAGCGACGCTATGCGCACATCGGTGACGAGGTGGTTATCTCTATTCGCGTTGCAGAGCCGCGCAAGCCAATCAAGAAGAAGGATGTGGTACGTGCTGTCGTGGTACGCCAAAAGAAGGCTATGCGCCGTACTGATGGTTCATACGTTCGCTTTGATGAGAACGCAGTAGTGCTTGTCGAAGGAAAGGGAAAGAACGCTAAGGATCCAAAAGCGAGCCGCGTGTTCGGACCAATTCCTCGTGAAATCGTTGAGCGTGGTTACCAGCGCATCGGCACACTTGCCCCTGAAATTGTATAACGTATGAAAATCAAGAAAGGAGACAAAGTGGTAGTCATTGCTGGTAAGAGCCGAGGCGAAAAGGGTACGGTCATGCGTGCTATGCCAAAGGAAAACAAGGTGATCATTGAAGGGGTAAACATGATGAAGAAGCACCAGAAAGCAACGCGCCGAGGTGGAAAGGGGCAGGTGGTTGAGCGAGCGATGCCTCTCCATGTGTCGAACGTGCAGGTGGTTGACCCAAAGACAGGGAAGGGTACCCGTGTACGCATCAACCGCGAGAAAGGAGGTATGACTCGAGTTGCCGTAAAAAGCGGATCAACGCTGAAATAATCAGGTAATAATTCTGAGATGTATGGCAAACAATTTTTCAAACATAACTAAGCAAAAGCACGAAGGTGTACTTGAGGCACTCAAGGGTCAGTTTGGGTATACGAACCCAATGCAGGCACCGCGCCTCTTGAAACTAGTGGTAACTTCAGGTATCGGCTCTGTTTCAGATAAAAACAAGCGAGCACTCATCGCCAACCGTCTGGCAAAAATTACCGGACAGAAGGTTGCTGACCGTACGGCTAAGAAGTCGATCGCGACCTACAAGACGCGCCAGGGTGACCTTATTGGGTACCAGGTAACCCTCCGTGGTGATCGTATGTGGTCTTTTGTAGATAAGCTTCTCCACATTGCATTCCCGCGCACACGCGACTTCCGCGGTATTAAGACGACAGGCTTCGACGAGATGGGCAACTACTCGTTTGGCATCAAGGAGCACACTATCTTCCCTGAGGCAGCTGACGAAGACATTAAAGACATCTTCGGTATCGGTATCACTGTAGTCACGTCTGCAAAGACGAAGGCTGAATCTGAGGCACTCCTACGCCACCTCGGTTTCCCCTTTGAACGCGAAAGTTCAAACTAACGAGCTTCATAAAAGAGAGAGGCTGCCGATTACTCGGCAGCCTCTTTTTTTTGCTTTCGTCCCACTCCGCTCAGGAGTGGGCGACTCCGGTACTGGTCGAACCGGGTTCTCCATTCGCCGGCCCACCACGATGTTTTGGCAAACACTATACGGAGCCAGAGATCTTGGTAGATCAGTGACGCTTCGCGAGCACGAAATCGTGGGTCGTACTTCCAGATTCGCCAACCTGCATTGAAGTAGAGCCTGGTTGTGCGTATGCAAGCCGTCACACTCCGTGTGGTTGCGTGCGTTCTGAGTGTTCTCACCACGAAGCCATGAAAGCTCCCAAACCGGGTCAAGTACCATTTCGTGAAAGCATTATCGAGTACGGTCTTTTGCACAAACCGCACTGTTTTCACGAGGTACGGCACCATGAATCCGATGGGGAAGAGCAGAATGACCCAATGAAGAGATATCTGCACCACGATCATGATGGTCACCACGGCAAGCTTTACTACCAGATGCTGGCGCAGCCACCACAAACGGGCGGCCATGCCGGCACTTTTGGCACGCTCTTTCAGTTGGCGCACACGACCGGTCCACGAACCAGCAAACATGTACTCGAGTGTTACGCTGGCGGCAATACTCGTGAAGAAGCGGGCTACTTTTGAGGTAGCGACCGCAGCGATGACGAGTGAAAAGCGTTCTGCACCAAAGGCGATAAACCGCCAGAGTGCAAATGCCGCTTCAAGTATGATGCGCCACAGCGCCACTGCCGTCTCCAATAGGAGACGCCAGGTAGCACCGAGCAGATTGCCCAGAAAGCGCGCAGTGGCCCCCAAAGCATCAAGCTCCGTGTACCAGTCGATAGCGAGGATCATGCCGATTACAACGGCAAAACCCCACCACCATTCACGACGGTAGAGTCGTCTGGACATCTTTTGTCCTCCTTTTCCGTAGCAACTATACCATAATTTTAGTGTTTGTACACCTACTCAGTACCTTCATGTAGACGCCTTGCGCGAGGGTCTCTCGGCCAAAGTTGACACCAGGGGGCGCTTCGCGTAGTATGCGTGAGCCTCGTAGGGAGGCCCGTTTCTTAGTAAGAGTGAGCCTGGCTCACTAACTGCGAGAAACAGGGCCACAGAGCGGGATAGCCATAATCAAGACCGAGAGGTCGAGATGCAGGAATCCCACCATCTCTCCTTGCGGTGCATACTCACACCATGGCAAAGAAATCAATGATTGCGAAAGCGAAGCGCACGCCCAAATTTAAGAGTCGGGTTGTTCGTCGCTGTTTCAAGTGTGGCCGCCCTCGCGGATACATGCGTGATTTTGATCTCTGCCGCATCTGTTTCCGTGAGCAGGCACTGGAAGGGAACATTCCTGGAGTAAAGAAATCTTCTTGGTAAATATTTTATGGTACACGACCCTGTAGCAGACTTTGTAAATCAGATTAAGAACGCAGGCGCGGTTAAAAAGGCCGTAGTCTCTGTTCCATTCTCAAATCTCAAAGCGGCAATCGCCGAGGTTCTTAAGGTGAAGGGATACGTGAAGCAGTCAGAAAAGAAGGGTAAGAAGGTAAAGAAAACTCTCGAAGTTACTCTTGCGTATGAAAACGACGGAAGCCCAAAGATCAAGGGTGTACGCCGCATCTCAAAGCCAGGACGCCGTATGTACAAGAGCGTGGGTGAAATTACCCCAGTGAAGTACGGACACGGTACCTTGGTACTCTCGACACCAAAAGGAATTCTTGCTGGTGAGGATGCTCGAAAGGAAAAAGTCGGAGGTGAAGCACTATTTGAAATTTGGTAATACTACTATGAGCCGCCTAGGAAAAAAGAACATAACGATTCCAGCTGGAACCACGGTTACCGTGGCTGATGGCGTGGTAAGCGTGAAAGGTAAGGGAGGTGAGCTGAAGCGCACTATCCGCCCTGTTATCGGCGTTGCTGTCGAAGGGAATGAGGTGTCTGTTACTCCCATCGCCCACACTCGTCTGGCCAAAGCGCTCTGGGGCACCTACAGTGCACACGTCCGCAACATGATCAAGGGAGTCAACGAACCGTTTGTAAAGAAGCTTATTCTCGAAGGTGTCGGCTACAAAGTGGCTCTTTCTGGAAAAAAGCTCGTGTTGAACCTTGGTTTTTCTCACCAGGTTGAAATGGTCATCCCTGAAGGACTCAACGTTACACTCGAGAAGAACGACATCACCGTGACTGGTATTGATAAGGATTCGGTAGGGCAGTTCACAGCAGAATTGCGCGCACTTAAGAAGCCTGAGCCGTACAAGGGCAAGGGTATGCGATACGCAACTGAAGTGCTCCGCCGCAAGCAGGGTAAGAAAGCAGCAGCATAAACTTTATGGCAACAAAAACTTCAGCAAAAGAAATGAAACGACAGAGTCGCCATGCACGAGTTCGTGCGCGCGTCTCGGGTACTCACGATCGCCCTCGTCTTTCGGTATACAAATCAAATACACGCGTTATTGCGCAAGTTATTGATGATGTGAAAGGGGTGACTATCGCTGCTGTTTCTTCATCAAGCCTCAAGGCAAAGACTCCTCGTGAACGTGCAGAGCTCGCTGCTGCAGAGCTGGCGAAACAGGCTCTTGCAAAGGGAGTTACGGCAGTGGTGTTTGATCGTGGAGGCTTTCAGTACACAGGGACTATTAAGGCATTTGCTGACGCAGCACGCGCAGCAGGGCTCACTTTCTAATACATATGGACGACACACAGAAAAAACCAGTGACCCCAGCACTAGCAGCGCCCGCTGCAGACCCTCGTTCGTCTCGCGGTCCTCGCCGAGGACGTGATGATCAGAATCGTCGCGGTGGCGGTGGACGCGGTGGAAACCGTGGCGGTGATGAACGTCGCTCTGAATTCGCACAGAAAATAATCGGCATGCGCCGTGTAGCTCGTGTGATGGCAGGTGGTCGCCGCTTCAACTTCTCAGTATCTATTGTGATTGGCGACAAGAAGGGTCGCGTTGGCGTGGGTATGGGTAAGGCAACTGACACAGCACTCGCTATCGAAAAGGCGACTCGTGATGCAAAGAAGCACATGATCACGCTCGAACTCACCAAGAACCACAGCATCCCACACGAAGTAGACGCTAAGTACTGCTCATCAGTCGTGGCAATCCGTCCTTCAAAGGGTCGCGGCTTGGTGGCAGGTTCTGCAGTGCGCACGGTCCTCGAGCTCGGTGGAGTAACTGACGTTACGGCAAAGCTCCTCACTCGTAGCAAAAATCCTATCAACAACGCTCGAGTTGCCATGAAGGCGCTCGGACAGATAGCAAAAAAATAGTATGGCCTCTCTCAGTACACTCGTGAAGAAGACAAAGAAAGCGCTCCGCCGTGTTGGTCGCGGGCAGGGAAGTAAGCGTGGTAAGACTGCTGGCCGCGGTACCAAAGGGCAGAACGCGCGTGCTGGTCGCAAGAAGCGCCCAGAGTTGCGTGATTTCATCAAGAAGCTCCCTAAGCGCCGTGGACATGGAAAGAACCGTGCTCGTGGTGTAAACGCTGAGCGCATGATTCCTGTTGCTATCACACTCGCGATGCTCGATAAGCATTTTGCTGCAGGGTCAGAGGTAACGCTGGCAACACTTGCAGCACACAAAATGATTCCTTCTCGCGAAGGTAAGAAGCAGCGCGTGAAGATTCTTGCAACAGGCACGCTCTCAAAGAAGCTTACAGTCAGCGAGTGTGTGGTTTCAGGTGGTGCGAAGAAAGCGATTGAAGCTGCAGGTGGTACCTGTGCGTAAGGGCAGGGTGGGGGCTACAAGCTACGAACGATAAACGACCGCTATGATAGACACATTTTTAAGAAAAATCCGTCTCGTTGCACACGATGAAACATTGCGCACACGCGTTTTGTTCGTGTTTGCAGCATTGGTACTCTTCCGTATCCTCGCTACCATTCCAGTTCCTTCGATTGACACCACGCAGCTCCAGGCATTCTTCGCGAACAGTCAATTCCTCGGTCTCCTCAATATTTTCTCAGGTGGTGGCCTCTCAAATCTTTCGATTGTGGCTTTGGGTGTCGGTCCTTACATCACCGCGTCAATTGTGATGCAGCTTATGACCGTGCTTTCTCCTCAGCTGAAACAAATGTATCAGGAGGAAGGGGACGCAGGCCGTGTACGCTTCATGACCTACTCTCGCTATCTCACCGTGCCTCTGGCATTCATCCAGGCATTTAGCATCTTGGTGCTTTTCAAGCAGCAAGGCGTCATCGGTTCCATGGACCTCATGCACACCATCACCAGCGTCTTTGTGCTTGCAGCAGGATCCCTTCTCTTGATGTGGTTGGGTGAACTCATCACCGAGTTTGGTGTTGGTAACGGTGTCTCCCTCATCATTTTCAGTGGTATCGTTGCTGCGCTGCCGGCATCGGTTGCTCAGCTTCTCTACACCTTCGATATCTCACAGCTCCCGATGTATCTTGGGTTCGTGGCAGCGGGGTGTCTCATCATCGCTGCGGTGGTCTTTATCACTGAAGCTGAACGACCAATTCCTGTGACCTACTCACGACAGGTGCGTGGGGGTAAGGTGCTGGGCGGTGTGTCTACGTACTTGCCATTGCGCGTAAACCAGGCAGGTGTGATTCCGATTATTTTCGCCCTATCACTTCTCCTGTTCCCTCAGATGATCGCAAACTTCCTCGCTGCCTCGAGTATTTCGTGGCTCGCCTCAGGGGCGCAGGCTGTGGTAAGTGGGCTCAACAACCAGTGGATCTACGGTACGCTCTACTTCTTGCTTGTGTTCATGTTCACTTACTTCTACACCGCGATTACCTTTGAGCCAAACCAGATTGCTAAGAACTTGCAGAAAGGTGGTGCGTTCATTCCTGGGGTGCGTCCGGGGCAGAACACTGCTGATTACCTAGGAAATATCATCACGCGCATTACACTTGCCGGGGCGCTCTTCCTTGGGTTCATTGCCGTCTTGCCAATCATCATGCAGGGAATCACCGGTATTGCATCATTGACCATCGGTGGTACAGCGCTCCTTATTGCCGTTTCTGTGATTCTTGACTTGGTAAAGAAGATCGACGCACAGACATCGATTCGAGAGTACTAAGCTCCCTAACTCCAGGGGATACAGCAGAAACAGCCGGCGCACCATGCGCCGGCTGTTTCTCGTGTGATACGATGCCTACATGATAGACAAGAAGGTTGTGGTCATCGCGGGGCCTACTGCCTCGGGGGAAAGCACGTTTACGAAAGAATTCGTGCTGGCGTACCCAAACTTTGAACGCGCGGTGTCAGCGACCACGCGTCGCCCACGTATGAATGAAGAGGAGGGAATCGACTACTACTTTATGACGAAGGAGCAGTTCTTCGAGAATGTACAGAACGGTAATATTCCAGAACACACGTACGTGAAAGAGCGTGACGCTCATTACGGTACGTATCTTCCGGACCTCCAAAAGAAACTTGAATCCGGAAAGACGGTAATTGTAAATACAGATTTGCATGGCGCACGGTTCTATAAAGACGAATATGGAGCATCAACAATCTTCATTAAGCCAAAGTCGATGCAAACGCTGTACGACCGATTGATACGTCGCGACCCGACGATTACCCGTGAAGAGGTGATTACACGCCTCATTAATGCCTCCCAAGAGATACTCGAGGCCGAGCATAAGTACGACTTTACTGTATTCAATGACGATGGGGAATTTGCCGAGACGATGATGAAAATCAACGATATCCTTGCAAAACAAGGGTACGACGTGTAAATATACCCTATGAAAATAACTCTCGGCGGGCCTCCGGGCGCGGGCAAAGGGACGGTGGGGCGACTCTTGGCTGCTCATTACGGCTATGAATTCATTTCTGGTGGCGACCTCTTTAGGAAGGCTGCTGCTGCACGCGGCATGACCATGGAAGCGTTTGATGCGTACATGAAAGAGCACCCTGAAGCACGCGTTGATCATGAGATTGATGGGTTGCAGGTAGACATTGGTAAACACCAAGATAATTTCATTTTGGAGTCACGACTGGCGTGGCATTTCGTGCCGCACTCGATAAAGATAAAAATAGATGGAGAGCTCGATGAGCGTATCCGTCGTATTGCAAACGTGTCGAGTGTTGACCGTATTGCATACACGCAGGATGATTTTGAAGAGACGAAGCGCAAGACGCTGAAGCGATTTAATGACCACCAAGAGAAGATTAAGGAAATCTACGGTATTGCCGACTTGGTTGCAGACGAGCACTTCGACATAGTCATTGATTCGACCGGTGTTTCTCCCGAAGGTGTAGCGCAGAAGACCATTACTGCCATCGAAGCGTTTCTGGTGCAACATCCTGAGTGCCGCTAGCCATTCCTCGCCAGAATAAGAAAATCAGGGTATATTCAGTGCGATGTCCGATGATGTTCAGCAGCTGACCAAACAACCGCTCACCGTTGTTTTCTTTGGTATCCAAGGATCAGGCAAAGGAACACAATCACGGCTCCTACAGGGCTATTTGGAACGAAATGCCGACGTACCCAGCCTCTACTTGGAGATGGGAGAGCGATTGCGCGGTTTTGCCACCGGTGCAGGGTTTGCCAGCAAGAAGGTGGGGGAAACGCTCAATACAGGGTCACTTCTACCCGCTTTTATCCCGTCACACATCATCACGAGTTTTTTCTTGCAAGAATTTACGGGGCGCGAACATGTGATTGTGGACGGTGTTGCGCGGCGTATTGAACAGGCGGTCGTGCTCGACGAGGCGCTCGCATTCTTCGGAAGGGAGGACTACCACACCATTGTTCTTGATCTACCGCGTGATGTCGCCGTGGAGCGTATGAAGGGGCGTGGGCGAAGCGACGATGATGATCAGAAAATAGAGCGCCGCTTGGCTTGGTACGAAAGCGAGACGCTCCCAGCGATTCAAGAAATTGAGCGCCGCGGTAGGCGAGTTCATCACATCAGCGGCTGCCCTTCGGTGGAGGAGGTACACCAGCAAATACTCAGCGCGCTTTCGCTCGCTTAAAACATCATTATGATAGTGCGCAATGAAGACGACGTACGGAATCTGCGAGAGGGGGGGAAGCGCTTGGGCACCATGCTTCAAGCACTCAAGGCGCTCGCAGGGCCAGGTGTTTCCACGCAGACACTTGAGGATGAGGCTCGCCGCATGATCACCGAATATGGTGATACGGCTGCATTTTTAAACTACACCCCTGAAGGGGCTCGTCGTGCGTATCCAGCGGCGCTGTGCCTCTCTGTAAACGACGCGATTGTGCACGGTATTCCCAACGAAGACCCACTCATTCTTCAGGAGGGTGATGTAGTGACGCTCGACATGGGCATCGTGCACCAGGGACTCATCACTGATGCGGCCGTCTCGGTCATTATTGGAGGGGGCAATGCAGATACGCGCACCCTTCTACAGGCTGCGCACGAAGCACTTGATGTGGGTATTCAGGCTGCGCGCGTAGGGAATCACATGGGCGATATTGGGCACGCCATAGAGCAGGTGGGACTGCGTTACAAACTTGGATCACCGCAGGAGCTCGGAGGACACAGTGTTGGGCTGCACGTTCACGAAGAACCGTTTGTACCTAACTTTGGTGATCCAGGAGCTGGGCCAATTCTTAAAGAAGGGATGGTGCTCGCCATCGAACCGATGTTTATGCTCGGGAAGAGTGCAATCAAACTTGATCGTGATGGATACACGTATCGCACAAAAGATGGTAGTAAATCGGTGCATGTTGAACACACGGTGCTGCTCACCAAAACAGGACCAGAGATTCTCACTAAGGCAGCGTAAGGAGTAGCGGGCACGCCCGTACACCTTGAAACCTTCCAGGGTTTCAAGGTGTACGGGTATACTGTATGCATGGAATTCGGCACACCACAGCGCCAACCGCTTATAGAAACGGGCAAGTTGCGTACTACCGAAGACGAGCTGGCGTACTTGCGTGCACGCGTCGAGGAAAAAGAGCGTGAGCTCGGTGCACTGAAGAATTCATTTGAGAGCGAACGAATTGTTAGGCGTGAAATTAAAGAGTATGCAGAAACTCCTGTTGCAGAGGTGCTGCATGAAACCGTTGTGGTTGCCGAGCATGATTCAACGCGCGATGCACTTCGCCTCAAACCGGAAGATCACGATAAGCAAATAGATGGTCTGTTGCGTATTGTGGCGGAGCGGGGAATACGAAATGCCCTTACCGTTGTGGCGCGCATGGCAAACCCGCATCTGGAGGATGACTTTCATCGTTCACTGGTGCGTTATGTGGCCGAAGGGTTACCTATTGGGAATGCCGGAGCGATGAGCGTTCTAGAATCTGGGGAGACGTGGCGGGCGCTCCATATGGCTCTCTTTGAGGTTCAGCCCCAAGGGGCTATGAAAAAGGAAGACGGTAAACAGGGCATGGAGCAGCTGCTCAAATCTACCGAGCAACTGTATGCCGGGTTACTCGCTATTGCCAGTGGCAGCAAAGACAGTCGCGACAATGTGTTTTCGCTAGAAATTGCGGTGCCGCAAGGTTCAGAAGATGCTATTTTCTATATAGCAGTGCCAGCAAAGAAAAAGGATCTGTTTGAGCGTCATGTGCTCTCTATCCTCCCGAATACCCGATTGTCAGAATGTCGCGAAGACTACAACATATTTGCCCCCTCGGGGCACACTATGGCGGCGTATGGCACGCTCCACGAGCACCCCATCCTACCGATTCACACCTACGAAGAGTTTCAGCACGACCCTATGAACGTTATTCTTTCTGCATTTGCGAAGCTTAAGAAGCATGGCGAGGGTGCAGCCCTGCAGATTATTGTAGGGAACGAAGACGATCGTTATAGCAGCTACTACCGCAAGATTCTGAAAGAGATGCACAAAGGGAAGTCGTACAAGCAAGCGTTAAAGACGCCTGAAACCGCGCTCGGTGATGCGGCAAAGGAATTGGGTAAAGAGTTTTTAAAAGCGCTTGGCCGCAAGGAAGACGAAAACAAAGAATCCAGCGCAGATAGTGAGCGCCTGGAGCGCATACAAAAGAAAACCCAAAGCCGCATCGTGCCGGTAAACATTCGCATTATTTCATCTGCTGAAACGCGCGAGCGTGCAGAAGATGTTATTCAGAACCTTGCATCCGCTTTCAATCAATTCGAAGATCCTCATGGCAATCGCATGGAGTTTCAGGAGGTAAGTGGAGGCAAGTTGCAGGGGGAGCTTCACAATTTCGTCTTGCGCTTGCCTGAGAAAGCGCGTGCACTGCCTCTTAACTTTGCTGAAATTACGTCGCTCTACCACCTAACTGCCGAAGGCATCAATACCTCGCGTGAGCTCAAATCGAGCCGCAGTAAGCAGGCGCCAGCCCCTGTGGGGATGCCTGAAGAGGGGATTGTGCTGGGGGTCAACCGCTACGGAGGCTCGGAAACCACTGTTCATTTTGACGATAACGACCGCATGCGCCACTTCTACTTGGTAGGGCAAACGGGTACGGGTAAGTCTTCTCTCTTGAAAAACATGATCATCCAAGATATCCGCCGTGGGGTGGGCGTGTGCTTTATTGATCCGCATGGTTCGGATATTCAAGATATCTTGGCTGCGGTTCCGCCCGAGCGAGAAAAGGACCTTATCTATTTTGATCCAGGTAACATCGCGCGGCCCATGGGCTTGAACATGCTGGAGTACGATGTGAATAATCCGGTAGAGAAAACCTTTCTCGTGGACGAGCTCTTTGGCATATTCCAAAAGCTCTATGGGGGTGTAGATGGAGCAGTGGGCCCGGCATTTGAACAGTACTTTAGGAATGCAACGCTGTTGGTGATGGAGCACCCAGAATCAGGGAACACGATGGTGGACATCACGCGCATCTTTGCCAGCGAGCCGTATCGAAAGCTCAAGCTCTCGCACTGTAAAAACCCCCTGGTGAAGCAGTTCTGGGAGGAGATTGCGTCCAAAACAGAAGGTGAACAGTCACTGGCCAACTTTGCTCAGTACGTCACGAATAAATTCGATGTGTTCTTGGCAAACGAAATTATGCGCCCGATTATTGCGCAGGAGCATTCCGCCTTTGATTTCCGCGACATCATGGACAACCGAAAGATTCTATTGGTGAGCCTCTCGAAGGGGCGCATCGGAGAAATAAACTCATCACTCTTGGGTCTCATTATTGTAGGCAAGTTCCTCAATGCCGCATTTTCTCGTGTGGACCTAATCGGAAAAGGGGAGATGCACCCGTTCTATATGTACATCGACGAGTTCCAAAACTTCACCACGCCATCAATTGCGACCATCTTCTCCGAGGCTCGCAAGTACAAACTCATCCTGAATGTGGCGCACCAGTACCTGGATCAACTCACCGATGAAATCCGCACCTCCGTATTTGGTAACGTGGGTACGCGCTGTGTATTCCGTGTGGGTGAAAAAGACGCGCAGTTCTTCGAGCCGATGCTGCAGCCGGAATTCGCTGCATCCGATGTGATGAACCTCGACAACTTCAATGGCATCCTATCTCTCTTGGTGAAGGGGGTGCCGGTAAAGCCATTCACTGTGGCGTCTTTGAAGCCGGAAGACACCGACTACTCGCGTCTGGATTTCCTCAAGCAGCAATCTTACCAGAAATACGGCCGCCCCCGCGAGGAGGTGGAGGCAGAAGTGCAGGCTCGCTACAACGCCAAGCCCTTGCCGCCAGACACTCTCGCTCGAGACCCATTCGGCGGTTTTTAGGTTTGTCATTTCTTGCCAAAAGCGCTATAGTTCGCCTGTTATTTTCTAACTAGTTGCCATGCCTCACACACAAACAGAGCGCACGTTTGTTATCTTCAAGCCAGACGCTATTCAGCGCTCGCTTATGGGCGAACTTATCAAGCGCTTCGAGCGCGTTGGTCTCAAGATGGTCGGCATCAAGCTCGTTGACCTCAATCAAGTAGACGAAAAGAAGGTGTGGGAGCACTACAACAAAGATGACGCATGGTTCACCAAGAAGGGAACCGGTCTTACCGAGGCGTTGAAAAATGCCGGAAAGCCTATCACGAAAGAGCCTATTGATTATGGCAAAGACATCATTCGCGCTCTCATCAAGTACATGCAGGCAGGGCCAGTCCTGATGATGGTGTGGCAGGGTAACCAGTCGGTAGCGGTGATTAAGAAGCTCGTCGGAGAGACGGAGCCATCCACATCTGATGTTGGTACCATCCGTGGCGACTTCACCATTGACTCGTTTCCGCTCGCCAACGTGGACGACCGAGCTGTACGCAACCTCGTGCACTGCTCAGACAATCTCGACGACGCTAAGCGCGAAATTAAACTGTGGTTTGCTGACGCTGAATTGATGAACTACCGCCTCATCCCCGAGCAGATTTTCTACGACGTAAACCTGGACGGCATCTTCGAGTAGAAAATCTGATTCTATCGGTTTGCACGCTAGTGCAAACTAAAATAGCCAGGCGGTGGCCTGACTCCTACCGAAAAGAACGCCTGGTTCTACGAAGTAGACGTTCTTACGACGTAAACTTGGACGGTATCTTCGAGTAAGTGTGTGAGTGTACAAAAATCACCGCCTCTGCGGTGATTTTTGTTTTCCCCAAAGCAGGTCAGCTGTGCTGGGTATGAGGCTACAATACTTAGATGAAAACATACATGTACCTCAGTGCAGTGCTCCTCACGTTTCTTGCCCCTCTGTGGAGTCATGCCCAAAGCAACACGCAGTCTTTCCCGCAGTGTCCCGACATCTATATTAATCTGTCGTTTGGGTCACGAGATCAAGAGGTGAGAGGGCAGGTTTCGGCTCTGCAGCGCTACCTCACCGATTTCTACAATCTCCCTGCGGCTGAACTAGTGACGGGATACTTTGGAGCTCGTACACGGGAGAATGTGCGGCGCTTCCAATGCGAGACCATGTCGCTCTGCTCTGGCGACGAGGATTCTAATGGGTACGGGGCGGTAGGTCCGCGAACGCGTACTGCTATCGCAACACGATGTAGTAGTGGGGTGAGTAATGCAGGCGCAAGCCTTGAGCGCAGTACGTCGGTGACTGAGGATTCGGTGCCCATACCAAGTCCGCGTCTCATCGGCACGTCATCTGGCGGAGCAGGAAGCGTTGCCACACCAACGAGCGAGGACGATGATTTTTCATGTACATTGGGTGGAGTTACTATTCCTGATGGATCTTCGGCACTCTTCTATGCGATACAGTCGGTTCAGTATCCCGCGACTTGTGCGAGCGTGTCACAAGCTCGTACCTGCTCTGCAGGGGCGCTGTTTGGTCAAGATCAATACCAGTACCCATCATGTTCTGTTAGTGGAGAAGTTCGTCCAGGTGCAGGGTCAAGTTCGACCTATTCCGAGAACTCACTCGTCCGCTACTACACCGATACACCAAGTGGCGGCGCGAGCACGCAACCTCCAGCGCTCGTGAGTGGGAGCGGGGTTACCTGTAGCTACAACGGCACCATGTACTTGGAAGGGAGATCTATATGGGTGCCGCAGTCGTGCGGCACGCTTGAGGCAAGTGGTGCAGCATGTGGGTACTACATGAATTGTGAGCGTGGGGTGTGGGTGAATCGGTCTACGGTCCCCGGAGGCGGGGCGGCCAGCTGCACATTCGAAAATACACGGGAAGGCGCATCCTGTGGTGGGCAATACCACTGTGCCTTTGGGGTGAGTGGACACACGTGGTCCGCTACACCGTGTACCTCAAGCGTTCGTTAGTTGACGATATATCACGTTCAGTTTTGCAGTGTGTAATGCACATGCAGTAAAAAAAGAGAGGTATATACTGAATGAGGGACGGGTATTGACCTGCTTACGAGTATTAGGGAGGCCTACATTGTCCTTTTCCGGCGAATCGAGCATTCAGACTACAGTTTCTGCGGTTTGAATGCTCGATTCCGAAGAATCGTGACTGCGGTCACCCACCTGACTTTTCGTCAGGCTCGCTGCCCGCCCCTTCGAAAGCGACCGCCTGTTAGGCGGTCTTTTTCGTTCTCTTTTCGATGTTCAAAAGAAGCGGTGAGCACGTGCTAAAATCACTCACATGCCGCTGCGCGCACTCTTTGCTGCCCAACTTATCGTCGTCGCTATTCTTGGTGCGTTGCATGTGGGGGCCCTCTCGTACAGTCTCTACTGGCAGTACCCGTGGCTCGATGTGCTCTCACATTTTCTCGGCGGTTTGTGGGTTGCGCTCGCACTTTTATGGATAGCTCACCGTTTCGGTGTTGCCGTCAGAGGTTTCTATGTATTTCTCGGTGTCCTCGTGGTCGGGCTCGGTTGGGAGGTGTTTGAAGTGGTGGCGGGTATCCCACGTGAGAGCAATTGGCTTTTTGATACTGCCATTGATCTGATTATGGATCTCCTTGGGGCACTGGTCGGCATCGTGTGGTCGAAACGGTTGCTATGAGTACTCACACCAGCAAACTCTCGTTTCGTGGCGGTACTGGCAGTGTAACGGGGGCTAATTTTTTACTTGATACAGGGGCGCATAAAATCGTTATTGATTGTGGGTTGACCCAGGGAGAGAATTTTTGTTCGGAGGAGAACTACGGCGACTTTACCTATGTGCCGAGCGAAGCGCATGCGCTATTAGTTACACACGCCCACATGGATCACATTGGGCGCATACCCCAGCTGGTGCGACGTGGGTTCATGGGACCCATTTACTCCACAGAGGCAACAAAGGATCTGGCGCGCGCCATGTTCAAAGACGCTGTGGGGATTCTCGCGGGTGAGGCACGCTTGTGTCACAAAGAGCCGTTGTATGAAGCAGAAGATGTCGAGCAGGCGCTTACGCAGTGGAAAACGTACGATTACCATGAGCCGTTCGATGTGGCCGACGGTGTGCGCTGCACCTTCAAAGATGCGGGGCACATTCTTGGATCTGCGCTGGTCTTTTTGGAGCGAGCCGGTAAACAGATTGTATTTTCAGGTGATTTAGGAAACAGTCCCGATGTGCTTTTACACGATACTGAATCAATACGCGGGGCGCACTATTTGGTTATGGAAAGTGTGTACGGAGATCGTGCACACGAGGGGCGCGAAGTGCGTCGGGAGGTTCTGAAGGCAGCAATCGAAGATACGCGGCAGAAGGGAGGAGTGTTACTCATTCCTTCATTTTCACTTCAGCGTACCCAGGTGCTCCTCTCGGAAATAAATGTGTTGATCGAGGATGGGGCTATGCAGCCGATTCCCATTTTTCTCGACTCACCACTCGCCATCGAGGTACTCGATATCTACCGTCGCCACAGCAGACTTTTCAACGATACCGCTAAAGCGCGCATGGACGCAGGCGATGATCTATTCGATTTTCCAAAGCTCAAGCTCACGCGCGCTGCTGAAGATTCTTCAAGTATCGAGTCTGCCCCTAACCCAAAAGTCATCATTGCCGGTTCCGGTATGTCGCACGGTGGTCGCATACGCTCCCATGAGAAACGCTATCTGGGAGACAAGGATGCAGCGGTACTGTTTGTGGGGTACCAAACCGTTGGGTCATTGGGAAGACGTATCAAAGATGGTGCCGAGAAGGTAAAGATTGATGGTGATTGGGTGAAGGTACGCGCTCGTGTTTCAGAACTGTCGGGATACTCGGCGCATAAAGATCGTGACGCACTCATTTCATTTGTTGAAACAGCACAGGAGACACTACAAAAAGTTTTTGTAGTTATGGGAGAACCAAAGGCCGCGCTCTTTCTTACGCAACGTTTGCGAGATTTTCTCGGCGTTGATGCCACTGCGCCTGCAAAAGAGAACAGTGTGGAGATTGACTGGTAGATTCTTTTGCTATACTGCACGTAATGCCTGAGGTTGATCGTATACAAAAAGAGCACGATGGTCTGTACGCACAAGATCTTGCGCGTAACATCAACGGTATTGCCAATCAAAAGCCTGGTGCAAACCGTTTTGGAAAAATTAAGCACGGCCACGCACGGTATAAAATTTGTGTATCCGGTGCAGCCGAGACAGGGCACTGTGGACTAGACGCATACGAGAAAGGGAAGGAGATTGGCCGCGAGATTGTGCGCCAAGGATGTATTCTCACGACCGGGGCAACCACGGGTATGCCACAGTACGCAGCCGTAGGGTGTAAGGAAGAAGGCGGCCTCTCCATTGGATTTTCTCCTGCTTCTACAGAGAAAGAGCATTTGAATACCTATAAGCTTCCCTTGGATTACATGGATGTGGTTGTCTACACCGGCTTTGGCTTTCCTGGGCGAGACCTTCTCCTGACGCGTTCATCGGACGCTGTTGTTTTGGGTTGTGGGCGAGTGGGCACTATCCATGAGTTCACCATCGCGTACGAAGACAAGAAGCCAGTAGGTATCCTCGAAGGCTCCTGGGAGACCGACGAAGTACTGCACCACCTCATTAACGCGTCGCACCGACCAATGTCGAAAGTCATATTCGACCCCGATCCACGAGCGCTGGTAGAACGGTTGGTTGAAATGGTAAAGAAAGACAAGGAAGAATACAACTTGGTACATAAAAACTACGACGGCTGGAGTGGTACAGACGGTGATTTGATACTATAGTGGGCCTATGCCTTCTCTACGAACTCACGCACTCAAGTACGTGATCGGTATTCTCGTGGTTATTGGATTGCGATTGCTGCCACATCCGCCAAACATCGAGCCAATAACGGCAACACTCATGCCGTTCGGGAAGCATTTTGGAGTACTGGGGGGCGCTATCTTTGGGCTCGCCACAGTGCTTCTGTACGATATGTTCACCGGAACCCTCGGTGCATGGTCCCTTCTCACTATGGGCGGGTATGTACTCCTGGGTGTTGCTTCTGGTGTGTATTTCAAAAAAGATCGTGGCCGATTTGGATATCTATGGTTTGCCATTGTTGGCACCATCGCGTATGACCTCCTCACTGGGCTTACCGTGGGTCCACTTGTGTTTGGGCAACCATTTATGGAAGCTCTTGTGGGGCAGCTGCCATTTACGCTGTACCATCTCGCGGGCAACATACTGCTGGCGCTCGCATTCTCACCGCTCATAGAAAAGTGGGTGGTCATGAATCCGTCACTTACGTTCAAACCTGTGCCGCAGAAGGCGTAGGCTTGCTGCGCAAGGGACGAGCTGATAGCCTGCCCCACAGTAGAAGCAGAGAAGAAAGGGTCTGTTCATGGATATCGCAGATGTCCCACACTTCATTCAAAAAGTCGCCATTCGAGGTCCTACTTTTAGAGACCTTGCTGAGATAGCGAAGGGTCAGCTACGTGAGTGGGGAGGCCACGCAGAGATTGTGTGCGGCCCCATATCAACGGGTGGCTACGGAAGACCAATTGCAAATCTCCTCGTGTTCAATCATGCCATCGAAGTTCTGAAGGCGCATGGGCGGCCGGTCTGGTCGCAGGTGCCTTTCGAAGCTGGATTGGCAGAATTGCATCACGAATGGATGAAATGCAATCCACATGCAACGTACTGCCTCCCCATCATGACCGAATTTTACTGGCCGATTCTCACTCCTGAGCTCGTTAGCAGAGCATGGTTCATTGATGGGGAATACGGTTGGGAAACCTCAACTGGCGCCAAGATGGAATGGCAGCGCCTCGGCGAGCTGGGGATTGATCGCCGGTTGTTCAAAGACGAATGGCATCGAATGTGCGTTCTGCCAACCGACCTCTGAGAGGTCGCATGAATCCCTAAAGCAAAAAGCCGCCTCTTCGAGGCGGCTTTTCACTATATCAAAGGTCTACTTTACCTGCTCAACGAGTCGTGCAAACACTTCTGGCTGGTCCTTTGCGAGTGTTGAGAGTACCTTTCGGTCGAGCTCAATGTTCTTCTTCTTCAAAGCATCAATGAAGGTGCTGTAGTTCTTGAAGCCATTCTCGCGTACTGCCGCGTTGATGCGCAGGGTGAAGGTCTGGCGAGCGATGCGCTTCTTGGTGCGGCGGTCGCGGAAGGCGTTCTGGCCTGCCTTTGAAATAGCTTCACGCGCGATGCGCTCCTTTGTAGAGCGACCAAAGCGGTAGCCTTTCACCATCTTGAGGACGTTGCGACGTCGTTTCAATGAAGTGGTTCCTCGTTTTACTCGTGCCATAAAAGCGGTTAGTAGTTGTTAGTAGTAGTTTATTTAGAAGAGGGGAGGAAACGGCTGCGATCGCTCTTGGTCATAACCAACGTAGAGGCCACTGCTCGTTTCTTAGCCATAACCTTCTTGCCCGAAGCCTTTGCGTTGAAGTGGTTCTGTCCAGGGACACGTGCGACAATTTTACCCTTCTTGGTAACTCGTAGGCGCTTCGTGTATGACTTGTTGGTTTTCATAGATTTGTTGATTTTCAAGGCTATTTTGCCTCATTTTTGGGCTCACCAGGCACCGCAGGCTCATTGGTTGGGGGCTTTATGGGGGTGCTGGGCTTCCAGCTTTTCCCAGAGCGGTCCCGCTCAATGACCACGGCAAGCCCTTTTGGGCTCTGCTTGATGTCGTCCGCGATTTTAAAGGATTCTGGGATAATTGCAAGGAAACGCTCAAGACGGTCCTTGAGGAAGTTGAAGTCCATGTACTTGTAGCGACCCCACAAAAAGAGGTCTACTTTCACACGATGTCCTTGTTGGAGCCATACTGCAATCTTGCCAGCCTTGATGCGCATGTCGTTTTCGCCGGTGCCAATCTTCACCTGTGCCTCTTTTGTCTCTACGATGACTGCCTTAGACTTGATCTCCTTAGACTTTTTCTTGGTTTCGTACATGTACTTGCCGTAATCTGTGATGCGGCAGACAGGAGGCTGGGCGTTAGGTGATATTTCAATCAAATCAAGCCCTAGTTCCTGGGCTTGTTTCGTTGCTTCGCGAGGATTCATGATGCCCAGATTCTCTCCTTGGGCACCAATAACACGAACCTCCGTCGCGCGGATGCCTTCATTGATGCGTACGCTTTCGCGTGATTTGTCGGATGAGTATTTGGTGAATCCCATATAAAAACATGCCCGCAGGCGCCGTTATTGTACCACAGAGATAGGGGAATCGCTACCCGCGTGCAATCAGATCGTCGTGATACTGCTCTTCAAAAAGGTGCCAGAGGGCGAGGAACAGTGCGGCAATAACGGGGCCCAGGATGACACCAGCAATACCAAAGGTGGAAATACCACCCAACACCGAAAGTAGAATGAGTGAGTCAGGCATGTTGGTGTCTTTGCCTACCAGAATGGGACGGAGAATATTGTCGATAGTGCTCAATACCAGTCCTCCTCCCAGAGCAATCACTATGGCGCCGAATGTGTTGCCCATATAGAAGAGGATGAGCGCAGCCGGAATCCATACAACTGCAGGACCTGCGGCAGGAATGATGGCAACGAGTGCGATGGCAGCACCCCACAATGCGGCGCTTTTTACGCCCGCAATGGCGAAGAGGAGGCCGCCGATGGCACCCTGGGCAAGAGCGACGATGAGTGTGCCTTTCATAACAGCACGCACGGTCGTGCTAAATCGTTCGAATAGGAAAAGCTCACGCGTATCGCCGAGAGGAATCATGCGCATGAGGCGCGCAGCAATTTTCTCACCATCGCGTAGTAAGAAGAAGAGGAGATAGAGCATCACCAGTATTTTCGCGATCACATTGAGTACTTCCGCACCCACGCCAAGGGCACCTTGTGCAATGGCGCTTCCTGCACTGCGCACTGTCTCTGCAAACGATACCTGCAGTTCAGCAGGGGTGGTTTGCATGCGGTCGAGCGTAAATGCTACCGGTGGAAGTACCCACA